>WRNS01000046.1 GCA_009776495.1 Methanobrevibacter sp.
TTTCCTTAGTGGTAACTATATCAAAATTATAAACCAAATATTTATATATTGANTGTAATAAATATTGTTAAATGCAAAAAAAACAGGTTTNGGTATTTATACCAGATTCATTTCTTGCAGAAACTACTGACTTAAAGNTGAAAACTTCAAAANTTGGAATTATTGGAAGAACCTTAGCTTTATTTAGAGTGGATCAGGTAGTNATATATAAAGACCTTTCAGATGATAAGAGTAAAGGGAGAAATGATGCGAGTTTCATAGCTAATATTCTTTCTTACATGAATACTCCACAGTATTTAAGGAAAAAAGCTTTTCCTATAATGAGTGATTTAAAACATGTTGGAATTCTTCCACCTCTTAGAACACCTTATCATCCTACAGATGTAAATCCAAAAGTTGGAGATTTTAGGCAAGGATTCACTGTTAAAAGAAATAAGAAAGGTACTTTTATTGATATTGGAATGGAAAACCTTGTTTTTTGCAAAGAACAACTTAGTGTTAATGAAATATATAGCTTTAAAATTACTAAGTTAGCTAAAGAGGTAATAGTCACACCTGATGAACCAGATGACATTTACTGGGGATATAAGACATTATCTACTCATAAAAGTCTTAAAAATAGCTTGAAATTAGTTAATCCCGATTTTGTTGTTATGACAACAAAGTATGCTAATATGATAAATTCTATTTTTAATGAATTAAAATCTAAGATTGAAAAATCTAGAAATATTGCTATCTTATTTGGTGGCCCTTATTCTGGTTTGGAAAATGAAGGATTAGAGGATATTTCTTCATGGAATTTAGTTAAAGTAAATACCATTCCTAATCAAGGTACTGAAACTGTAAGAACAGAAGAAGCAGTTATTTCGACTCTATCTATATTTAATTTATTGGATTATAATTAAATTATTTAATTATTATTGATTATTATTATTAATAATTAATCGATTTAATTGTAATTATGCTACTTTTTATAGCTTGTTTAGCTATTAATTTAGCTATTATTAAGTAAATAATAAATTTTCACATTTATATTGTATTGAACAATTATTATAGGTTGTACAGTATTCAATGCTCGAATTCCTATAGTTTGTCAATACATTAATTAAAAATCACATATAAATAAAAAAATTCCATAATAATTATCAAATAATGATTATTAATCGATTAAATTTTTTTATAAATTGTTTAATTGTTTGTAATAGTTTATTATTTGAATTAAACTAATTAATTAAGGAAAATTCTAAGTATAAGGAGGTTAAATTAAATGGTAAGACATCACCAGCCAAGAAAGGGATCAGTTGCATTTAGTCCTAGAAAAAGGGCTGCAAAGGAAACCCCAAGAATTAAATCATGGCCATCAGATGATGAACCAAAATTATTGGGACTTGCTGGGTATAAAGTAGGTATGACTCATACCTTGGTAGTGGATAATGACAAAAACTCCCCAACCAATGGAATGGAAGTATTTACTCCTGTAACTGTATTAGAAGTCCCTCCCATGGTTATAATGGGTATTAGAGCATATGAAAAAACGCCTTATGGACTTAAAGTCATAACTGAGGTTATTGCAGATAATTTAGATAAAGAACTTTCAAGGAAAATTTCACTTCCTAAAGATTATGATAAATCTAAAGCTACTGGAAAAATTCAAGAGAATTTAAAAGAGATTGAAGACATTAAAGTTTTAGTTCATACTAATCCAAAACTTGCGTCTGTTCCAAAGAAAAAGCCAGAGATATTCGAATGTGGTATCGGTGGAAAAAATGTGAAGGAAAAATTTGATGCCGCTATTGAGCTATTAGGTAGTGAGGTCAGAGCCAATGAAATATTTTCAGATGGTCAATTTGTTGATTCTATCGGAATTACCAAAGGAAAAGGATTCCAAGGGCCTGTTAAAAGATGGGGTATTCGTATTCAATATGGTAAAGCTGCAAGAAGTAGTAAAAAAAGACATATAGGGTCTTTAGGACCATGGACTCCATCAAGAACAATGTGGACTGTTCCTCAAGCAGGACAAATGGGCTACCATAAAAGAACAGAATACAATAAGAAAATCTTAAAAATTGGTGANGCCAAAGAGGCTGAGCTAATCAACCCAGATGGTGGTTTCATTAAGTATGGATTGGTAAAAAATGATTATATTTTACTGAAAGGNTCCTTGCAAGGTCCAAGTAAAAGATTAATTATACTCNGAAAACCTATGAGGGCACATAAAAAATCTAACGATGCACCTCAAATAAATTATATAAGCACAAGTTCTAAACAAGGTGTTTAATAATAAACGTTTTTTTAAAGTGGTTCGATGAAAGTTAATGTTTATTCAAAAGAAGGGGAAGTTCAAGAGGAAATTGAACTACCGACTATTTTTAAGGAAGTGTACAGACCTGACCTAATCAAAAGAGCGGTTATTTCTTCACAAACTGCAAGAATACAACCTTGGGGATCTGATCCCATGGCAGGTAAAAGGACTTCTGCAGAATCTTGGGGTTCTGGTAGGGGAGCAGCTATGGTTCCAAGAGTAAAAAATGGTTCTAAAGCAGCATTTATACCACAAGCTATTGGTGGTAGAAGAGCACATCCTCCTCGTCCTCAAAAAACTTACCATGAAAAGATAAATGTAAAAGAAAGAAGATTTGCTATTAGGTCTGCTGTTGCAGCTACTTCTAACTCAGAGTTAGTTGAAAAAAGAGGTCATAAAGTAGAAAATATTCTTCAATTTCCATTGGTAGTTGATGATGAAATCTCCTTTATTAAAAAGACTAAGGATACTCGTGAAATATTTAGAAAATTAGGAATTATGGATGATATTACTCGAGCTAAAAAAGGTAAAAAAGTCAGAGCAGGTAAAGGAAAATTAAGGGGTCGTAAATATAAAACAACTCGAGGACCTCTAATAGTTGTAGCTGAAGATAAAGGCATTGGCTTAGGCGCAAGAAACCATGCTGGTGTAGATGTGGTAACGGTTGAAAATTTAAATGCCGAATTATTAGCACCAGGTACTCATCCAGGTAGATTAACAGTATTTACTAAATCAGCTATAGAAAAGTTAGGAGGGTTATTCCAATAGTTTTTTTTTAAAAACTTGGAATAAGAAGGTGGAATTATGGATCCGTACTCAGTAATTGTCAGACCTCATGTTACAGAAAAAACAATGAATTTAATTGATCAAAAAAATGAATTAACATTTGTTGTTTTAAGAGATAGTAATAAAATAAATATTAAAAATGCTTTTGAACATCTATTTGATGAGAAAGTAAAAAATGTTAACACACATATTAACTCTAAAGGAATTAAATTAGCTTATATCCAACTTATTGAAGAGAATAAAGCTGAAGATATAGCTGTTAGAATGGGAGTATTCTAAGATTGGAGGAAAAAATATGGGAAAACGATTAATACACCAAAGAAGAGGAAGAGGAACTCCTGCTTATCGTAGTGCTTCTCATCGTTTTAAAGACAAAATTCAATATAGGACATATGATTCTTTAGAAAAAGAAGGGAGTTTAAAAGGAAAAGTTATTGAAATAGTTCATGACCCTGGGAGAACCGCACCAATAGCTAATGTTAAATTTGAAAATGGTGAAAAAAGATTCATTTTGGCTCCTGAAAGTATTCAAGTAGATGATAATATTGAATGCGGTATTTCAGCACCAATAAGCTTTGGAAATTCATTGCCCATTGCTGAAATTCCTGAAGGAACTCCAATTTATAATATAGAAAATAGACCAGGAGATGGAGGACGCTTTGTCAGATCTTCTGGAACTTATGCTTCTTTGATTACACATGATTCAGATAAGGCAGTTATTGAACTACCTTCTGGCGAGTTAAAATCTTTCAATCCTAAGTGCCGAGCAACTATTGGTGTTGTTGCTGGAGGAGGAAGAAAAGAAAAACCATTCCTTAAAGCAGGTAAAAGATGGCATGCTCTTAAGGCTAAGGGTAAAAAATCTATGACTGTTAGAGGAGTAGCAATGAATGCAATTGATCATCCTCATGGAGGAGGTAACAGGCAACATCCTGGACGACCTACTACAGTTTCCAGACATGCCCCTCCAGGAAGAAAAGTGGGTTCTATTGCAGCTAAACGAACAGGGAAAAGAAGATAATATTAGGAGGTGGCTCATTGGCAAGAAAAGAATTTAAATATAAAGGTTATACTCTAGAAGAATTACAAGAAATGTCTCTAGATGATTTAGTAAAAATATTACCAGCAAGGCAAAGAAGATCTTTAAAGAGAGAATTTGTACCAAGACAGCAAACTTTGCTGGATAAATTTAGAAAGTTGAAAAAACAAGAACAAAAAGGTGGAAAACCATTAGTTATTAAAACTCATTGTCGGGATATGATTGTTCTTCCTGAGATGGTTGGCACAAGATTTGCTATATACAATGGCAAACAATTTATGGAAGTAGAATTTACTCCTGAAATGATAGGTTGCTACTTTGGGGAATTTGCTCCAACTAGGCAAAGAGTTCAGCACGGAGATCCAGGTATGGGAGCTACAAGATCATCTATGTTTGTACCTCTTAAATAAGGAGATTATATCATGGCTAATAATAAATATGCTTATAATGTAGAAGATGATTCTAAAAAAGCACGTGCAATGGGTAAATCTCTCAAAATTTCTCCTAAGCACGCTGTAGAAATATGTAGGGANTTAAGAGGAATGAACCTNGAAGGTGCNAAAAATTACTTAGATAANGTAATTTTGATGAAAAAGGCAGTTCCTTTCAAAAGACACAATAAAAAAGTAGGTCATAGAAAAGGATTAAAAAATTGGCCTAGTGGTCGATATCCTGTTAAAGCAGCTACTCAAATTTTAAAAATTTTGGAAAATGCTGAAGCTAATGCAGAATATAAAGGAATGGACAGCGAAAATTTGATAATTGAACATATTTCTAGTCATAGAGGTTTTATAATTAGGGGAGGAATTCCAAGAGCATTTGGAAGAGTAACTCCATTTAATACACCAACAACTCATGTGCAAGTCGTTTTAGGGGAGGCTTAAATAATGATTGAGAAAGATTTTGTCACAGAAGGCCTTAGAAGAACTAAAATCGATGAATTTTTAGAAGATGAGCTTGAAAGAGCGGGGTATGGTGGAATGGACGTACAAGTCACTCCTTTAGGTACAATGGTTGTTGTTTACGCTGAAAGACCTGGAATGGTTATTGGACGTGGTGGAAAAACCGTAAGAGCTATTACTCAAACTCTTAAAACTAATTTTGACCTTGACAATCCTCAAGTCGAAGTAAAAGAAGTCGATGTGCCTGAATTAAATCCAAAAATTATGGCTTCTAAAATTGCTTCAATGTTACAAAGAGGAATGCATTTTAGACGAGTAGCTTATTCAACCATCCGTAGAATAATGGGAGCTGGAGCTCAAGGTGTAGAAGTAACTATATCTGGTAAGATTAGAGGCTCAAGATCTGCAGTAGCTAAGTTTGTGGAAGGATATATCAAAAAATGTGGTGAACCTTCAACAAGATTTGTTAAAGAAGGATTTTCAACAGTTCAATTGAAACCTGGTGTTTTAGGAATTTTCGTTAGAATTATGCCTCCTGATGCTGTATTACCTGATAAGGTAGATATAATTCCTCCAACAATTGAAGAAATTGAGGAAGATTCAGTAGTTGATGATACTGTCACTGAAGAAGAAATCGATGAAGTTGAATTCATTGAGGATGAAGAAGATACTGATAGTATTGAAGAGCTTGAAAGTGAAGCTGAAAGTCTTGAAGAAGACTTAGATGATCTTGAAGAGATTGAAGACGAAGCCGAAAGTCTTGAAGAGGATTCTGAAGAGATTGAGGATGAAGTTGAAAGTCTTGAAGAGGATTCTGAAGAGATTGAGGATGAAGTTGAAAGTCTTGAAGAGGATTCTGAAGAGATTGAGGATGATGTTGAGAGTCTTGAAGACGAAGCTGAGAGCCTTGAAGAACTTGAAGAAGAAATTGAAGAAATTGATAAGAAAATTGAAGAAATTACCGATGATGAGAGCGACAGTGAACTTGAAGAAAGTTAAATCATCAATATTCAATTAATTTATTATTCAAAATATAGAGTTGTGAATTAAAATGGCAATTTTAAGGAGTAAAGAAATTTGGGAAATGGAAATTGAGGATGTTCAAGAAAAATTAATTGAACTCAAGGCAGAATTAGCCAAAAATATTTCTAAAAGTTCTGCAGCAGGTGTTAATGAAAACCCTGGTAAAATTAAAGAACTTAAAAGGACTATAGCTCGTGTTCTTACAATTATGAGCCAAAGACAGAAGGAGAACTAAATGAAAATCTGTGATGTATGTGGTCTTCCAGAAGAACTTTGTGTTTGTGAAGAAATCGCAAGAGAAGTTCAGACTGTTAAAGTATATACGGTTAGAAGAAGATTTGGAAAACTTATGACGATAGTAGAAGGCATAGATGAACATGATATTGATATTAAAGAGCTTACTAAAGAATTAAAAGCTCGTTGTGCCTGTGGAGGTACTTCTAAAAAAGGCCAAATAGAACTTCAAGGCGATCATAAGCGGAGAGTCAAAGAAGTTTTATCCGATATGGGCTTTTCTTCAGATACTATTGAAATTAGAGACTCTGATAGAAAATTCAATAGAAGAAAGAAAAGATAATTAAATTCATTATCTTTGTTCATGAAAGTCAATATCAATCACTAAAACTTATTTGGTATAAAATATTTTTACTAAATAAAAATTTAATATTAATACTAAAATTTCATAAAAATAATTTTATAATTAAAATTTAATTAAAAATATTTTTATAATAAAAATTTATTGTTAAAAATAATTAATTTTTA
>WRNS01000047.1 GCA_009776495.1 Methanobrevibacter sp.
AATTTATAAAAAATTCAATAAATTAATTTATAAAATATTGAAAAATTTATTAAATTAATTTATAAAATATTGAAAAATTCATTAAATTAATTTAAAAAATATTGAAAAATTCATTAAATTTATTTAAAAAATATTACATAAATTTACAAGATTTTGGTGATTAAATGGGAATTCAGGATAATGAAAAAGGAGTAAAAATGGTTAATGAAAGACCACAAAATGAAACTAATAGCTATAATGAACCTAGATTTTGCCCAAATTGTGGTGCAAATACTAATCCAATGTATAAATTTTGTAAAAATTGTGGACATCAATTGATAGCTTTTGTAGACACAATCAATAAATCAAAAAGCCATGGTCAAGTAGAAAAAGTAGCTAATGATGTTGGTGGTGAGTCTGGGATTGATAAAGTGGAAAATGTAGCTAGTGATGTTGGTGGTGAGTCTGGGATTGATAAAGTGGAAAATGTAGCTAGTGATGTTGGTGGTGAGTCTGGAGTTGATAAAGTAGAAAATGTAGCTAATGAATCAAAAAATGTCCCTTTACCAAAAATCATTAAAATTCCAACTCCCGCTACAGTTAATAATCAATCAATAAAAAAAAGTCCAAAACTTTCAAAACTTACAAAACTGGAAGATACTAATCTGAATATTGATAAAAATATTCAAAAAGAAAATCAAGAAAATAATGAAGATATTAATAATATTCAAAAAGAAAATCAAGAAAATAATGAAGATATTAATAATATTGATAATGATTCTAATGAAGAAAATGGTATTGGTTTTTCAGTAGCTGATGAAATATATAAGTTTTATAAATTGAAAAAAGAAGGAGTTATCACTTCAGAAGAATTTGAAAAAAAGAAAAAACAATTATTAGAGATATAGTGTGTGTTTAAATGCTTTATTTTGTAGGATTAGGATTATTTGATGAAAAAGACATTTCACTTAAGGGTTTAGATGTTTTAAAATCTGTAGACATTGTTTATGCAGAGTTTTTTACTTCAAGACTTTTTGGTTCAAATTTTAAAAGCTTAGAAGAGTTGATTGGAAAGGAGATAAATGTCTTAAATCGTCAAGAGGTTGAAGAAGAAAATATTTTCTTATCATCAGCTATAAATCATGATGTAGCTTTGATTTGTGGTGGAGACCCATTAATAGCTACAACCCACACAGATTTTTTAGTTGAAGCTAAAAAGAAAGGAATTGAAACAGAAGTAATCCATGGATTGTCTATTATTTCTNCTGCACCTGGAATTTCNGGCCTTCAAGCTTATAAATTTGGAAAGGTTACAACCATACCCTTTCCCGAAGAGAATTATTTCCCTCACTCTCCNTACTTAGCTATTGCAGATAACTTAGCTAATAATTCCCANACTTTAGTTCTTTTAGATATTCAAGCTGATAAAGAACGATACATGAGTGTGAATGAAGGATTAAAATATTTAATGAAAGTAAAAGAAGATTTAATAGCTAATGGTAAGGAAGATAAAGTAGCTATTCATGAGGAGACATTAGCTATTGGAATAGCTAGAGTTGGATCAAAGGACGTACTTGTTAAATGCGGGAAAATAAAAGATTTAATTACACACGACTTTGGTGGACCTCTTCACTCCATAGCTATACCTTCTAAATTACACATTGTCGAGGCAGAATATTTAGTTGAGATTTGTGATGGCCCTAAAGAACTTTTAAAAGATGTTTAGCTAATGACTTTATTAATTAAGATAAATTTTTATATTTTCAACTTTGTACTTTTTTTCTAGTTTATGAGGTATTTTTTTTAATTTTATAAAATATCTAAAATTTATTTATTAATTTATTTCAATGAAATTATTAATAGTAAATATATTATAGTATAAAAATAAATTATAAATATCTAAAAAAAGGGCTGTGTAGCTATGACTTTTAAAAGAACGGTTTTTGGAAAATTTGTGAATGAAGGGCTTGATTATACTGAAAAAGTGAAAAAACAGAGGAAAAAAGGATTTAGAGGTCCTAAAAAGATGAAAATTACATATACCAATCCTTTCCATATTTATAATTTTATTTTTAATTATAATAAAGATCATACTCGTGTTAGAACCCATTTAACTAGAAAAAAACATTCTTTATCCATAAATTGAAATTTTTTTTTTAAAATGAATTTTTTTCTTTTAAAGTAAATTTTTTTAAATAAATAATAAAAAAAAAAATGAATTTTTTTAAATATTTAGCTAATCTGCTGTTTATTAGTTAACTTTTCTAAATTGCCTTATTTTTATAATAATTTAATTGAAATCCATTAAAAAATTTAAATTAAATTAAAGGTTGTATCATGGTTTCAGATGAAAAACAACAAAATTTTCCAGAAGATATTGAATTAGATTATTTTGTTGATTTGGAAAATATTGAAAGGACACAGGAAATATCTTTTCAAAGACAATTAGCTAATCATGATTTTGAAGAGAGAAAGATTAAGTTTAAAGTTCCTGAATGTGTTAAAGAAGGAACTAAACTAAGAATCCCAAAAGAAGGACATATTGGAAATGGTAAGATAGGAAATGTGTTCATCATTATTCATGTGAAATATAATGGACTTCCTTCTCCAGAAGGGGTAGCTCACACCTTCAAGAAGATTAGCTATTTCCAAGCTAAGTTTGGTTTAAAAGTAGATATTCATTTTTCAAAAGAAACTTTAAGGGTTCGAATACCTAAAAAAATAAGAAATGGCCAAATTCTCCGTTTTAAAGGGCATGGTTATCCTAATCTTGATTTAACTAAAAGAGGAGACCTTTATATTAAAATAATTATCAAAAAGCCTAAACCTTATCTTCAATTTTTCATTGACCTTGTACCTTCCTTTTTTTCACTATTGCCTCTTTTAAAAGATAAAATCAGTGAATCTATAAAAAGTTTGAATAATAGCCTTAAAAACAGTAATTGGAGTAATAATAGTAATAATTATTACAATAATAACAATAATAACACTAATTACAATAATCCCCATAATTACAATAATAATAATAACTATAATAATAATTTCAATAATTTTAATAGCTTTGAGGATTCTCCATCAAATAAAGATATTTTTGATGATTTTGATTATACTTCTTTTGATAATGTAAATAATAATCAGTATAATAATAAAAATAATTATCGTAATTATGATAATACCAATCCTAATACCTCTGATTCTTCAAATTCTTCTAAGAAAGGTTATGATCCTGCGATGGATTGGGATGATATTTTGATTTATAAACATTTTTACGATAAAATGAATGAAGAAGAAAGTAAACCTAGCCACCTTGATGATAAATATTGCCATCATGATGAAGGTTATTGTTATAATGATGAGGATTATGAATACTATGATGAATATGATGATTAAAAAATAGGTTTTTTTATCTTTTTCCTTGTTTTAATTATTAATTTTATTTTATTTATTAATTTTATTTTAATTATTAATTTATTTTTAAAGAAACTTTTTTTCCAAATAAATATTTTTATGGTATGGCTTCCCATATATTATTTCATTTTTTTGGCATAACTTTATGGAAAAACTTATATATTTTTCATGCCAAATAATATAATAATTAAGAAATAATTTTTTTAATAAAGAAACACTAGTTTTTAAACTTTCTAAATATAAAGATTTTCCAAATTAAGAAAAACTTCGTTTTTCTAACTTGAAAAAATAAAAAATTTTTTCAAATTAAGAAAATCACAGATTTTCTACTTTTAAAAGCTAAAGCTTTTAAAATTAAGAAAAACTTCGTTTTTTTAACTTGAAAAAATATCAAAAGGGTGATAGCTGTGGATAAGGAGATAGGAGATAGGTTAAAGAAATTAAGGGAGGAAAGTAATTATACTCAAGAACAAATAGCTAATTATTTAGGAATCACTCAAGGCCAACTTTCTAAAATTGAAAGTGGAAACAGAAAGCTTAATTTGAATTTATTAGATAAAATTTCTTCTCTATATAATTGCTCTCATGAATATATTTTATTAGAGTCTGAGGAATATTCTATTCCAAAACTTGCTTTTCGACTTAGTGAAAATTCTGTTGATTTAAATCTTGTTGCTAAAATGAATCAAGTTATCGGCAATTTAAAATTTTTAAGAAGTTTAGATAATGAGGAATAGCATGAAGCAATATCATGAAACTAATCAATTAGCTGAAAATTTAAGAAGAGATTGGGGAATTGATAATTATGCCCCTATTGATGTTTTTTCCCTGACGATTGAAAAAATGCATAATTTAACCGTAATTTTATTACCATTACATGAAAAAGTTAGTGGTTGTAGTTCTAAAGTAAATGATGATCAACTTATTTTGATTAACTCCCAACATTCTAAAGGTAGACAAAATTTCACTTTGGCTCATGAATTATATCATCTAATATATGAGGATAATGAAGAATGGTTAATTTGTGGTAGTGTTAAGAAAAATCATTTTAGTGAGAAGGAAGCAGATAATTTTGCATCTTCATTATTGATGCCAAGTGGTGCACTCCATGAATATATGAAAAAAAATCATATAGAAAAATGGACTTTAGAGGATATTATATTTTGTGAGCAATTCTTCCAAATCAGTCACATAGCTATGTTATGTAAATTGAGAGTTGAAGATTTAATCACATATGATGATTTCATTCTCTATAAAGATAATGTTAAAAAAGAAGCTTTGAAGTTAGGTTTTAGCAGTGAATTATATGATCCTTCTTCTGAAAGTAAGAAACACTTTTCTTTTGGTAACTATATACGCTTAACTGAAAAAGCATATGAAAATGGTAAAATATCTATTGGAAAAAAAGAAGAGCTATTATTAGATGTTTTTAGATCAGATATTGTTTATAACCTTCAAGAAGGGGATTTTCTTGAATGATAAACCAATCTTTTATGATACTGATTGTTTAGCTAGTTTTTTAATAATTGATCAAGTTTCTATTTTGCAAAAAATGTTTTCAAAGATAATTATCCCAACACCAGTATATGATGAACTTTCTAATGAAAGTACCCCAGTTGTAATAAGGAATAATTTAAAGTCTTTGATTAAAACGAGTTTTGTAGAAGTTAAAGATATGAGTATAACTTCAAGAGAATATACAGCCTATAGCTGCATGATAAAAGGGTTTTGGGGTAAAAAACATTTGGGTAAAGGTGAAGCATCTGTAATCGCATTTGCAATTGAAAATGATGGTATTGTTGCCAGTAATAACCTAAGTGATGTTAAAGAGTTCACGGATAAATACAAGTTACCTCTCATAACTACAGCTATTATTTTAGCTAAAGCCGTTGAAACTCATTTAATAGATGAATTCAAAGCAAATAAGCTATGGGAAAAAATGTTAGAAAAAAATAGAAACTTACCAGATGATTCCTTTTCTAATTATTATCAAAATAAATTCAAAAAAGATTATGATGATTTTTTTTTAAATAGATTGAATGAATATGATTTTTAGTTTTATTTTACTTGATTATTTTTCATAGTTTCCGATATTATTTTTATATATGAAAATAAGCTCTTCAAACTTTTCAAAATCAGCTAATTTAATAATAGTTCCATTATTCTTTTTTTAATTGGAAAGTTTCAATCATCCTATCTATAGGAAACAATATAAATAAATACAGTTAAGCAGTTGCTAATTCAGCTTCAAAATTAGGTAGTCCTGAATCATTAGCAACTAAAGAATTAAAAGATTGTTCAAGTTTTTTATTATGAATGTAAACTCCAATTATCAAAGATAAACTTATAGAATTCTCAGTAATCTTAATTTTCACATCAATTAAACGAATATTTGAAAAAGCAGCTTTTGGAATTTTAAATAATCTGGAACCACCTATAATTTGAATGGCAACAGGTTTATTTTCTGTGTCAAAATCAACAATCACTCCTTCTATCATTTCAACTGACTGGTTGTAAGTGTAATTGTCAGTTATTTTAATCCCTAACATATCATAATGAGGCTCATATTTATATATCACATCAAAATGATTAGAATTATTCAATAAAAAACCTCCTTTTATACTTTTTTTCATCTTACACGATAAGATATTTTGCTTATCATAATTGTTACAATTTCAAGATTCTCATCGTCATCAATATCAATAATAATAGCAATGTCGAATGTGTTTTTAGATTTATGAGGATATAACAATTTGAACAAATTAAAGTTTTGTTTGATTATGGCTACAGGCAATGTATTTAAGCATTTTTTAACATAATTTAAGTCGATATCTCGCAATAACCAACGATCCATACCATGTTTACTTAATCTTATATAAGGATTGGATTCTAAGATATTTATAACTTGTTTTATATCATAGTCTCTCACTTAAGACACTCCAAATTATTATGTCAAATTCACTATTTAAATTTTTAATTTTCCATTTGATTTAAAAAAATTATCACTTTTTTTATTTTACTGTTTAATTATCTCATTTTTTTTTTAAAATTTAGGGAAAATTGATGAAAATTATTTTTTAACATATTCCTCATAATCTAGTTGATATTGAAAAAAACATTTAATTTATGTATTTTTTTTAATCATTTAGGGTGGGATATTCAATTTATGAGAAGTAAATTAAATAATTTAATTCATTGATTCACATTATTATGTAATAAAATATTTTTCTTTCCACTAATTCCGTTACTTATTATTGATTATAATTAGCTATATCTAGTTTTCTTTTTTTTCAGATGACTTTTATTCTCTGATATAAATATTCTTATGATATTTTATTTTTTCACATCAATCATCAAGTATTTTTTAAAGAAACTGTTTTGTTGTTTTTTGTTTGCT
>WRNS01000048.1 GCA_009776495.1 Methanobrevibacter sp.
TTCTAATCAGCTATAAAAATCATAAAGAGGCATTTATAATAAATGAAATCGATACTGTATCTTTGATAATATCAATAGTAGCTTGGACACTTTTATTCAATTATAGCTTGATTCCAATATTTACAACAATTACAATAGCTATAGCTTTGTTCTTAGTAGCTTTAGTTTTGGGAATGAGACCTGGGTATGGAAGAAAAGAAACCCTCATTGGAATAGTAGTATCTGCTATTATTTGGCTTTTTAGCTACTTAATACTATAATTAATTTGATGTACACATGAAAGGTGATTTTTGTGGATGAAGATAAAGAGCTACTGGAAACAATGGAGTTAAGAATTCTTAGAAGCTTCAGGTGGAGAGAAGATGTTGTTATTCCTTTAGCTACTGAGTTAAAAATAACAACTGAAGAACTTGAAAAGATTTTCATGAATCATTTGGATATGTCAAGTTTGGAGGCACTTCATCCTAGATTTGAATCAGCTCGAAAACAGTGTTTATTCGAAAAATTACATTCAGATTTAAAATTTTGTTGGCTTTGTGATGTTTTAGAGATAATTACTGAAGAAAAAGCTAATAAAATTAAAATAAACTTAGCAAAAAAAATTATTGATGGAAAAGATTATGAAGAAGCATTGGAAGATGGAAAAAAACAAATTTTAAGTTTTCTCCAAAGTAATAATAAAAATTAATTAGTTAATTTAATAATTGGTATTTGATTTATTGGTATTTAATTAATAGATAATTAATAAATAGAAAAACGAACAAATTGAAAACTATAATTTAAAAAAAATAATATTCTAAATTATTATATTCAAATTATTATTTTTTAAAATATTATATTTTTAAATAAATATATTTCCATGTATGAAAAAACATTTACCTATATTATTTAAATCCAAAAAGAGGATCTAAGAGGTCACATTATGTTAANCACTCTTAAAGACATTGTAAGAAAAAGTTCAATACATGTAAGTTTAATCAATACTGGAGGNTGTAATGGCTGTGATGTAGAAATTGTAGCTTTATTATCTCCACGGTATGATCTTGAACAATATGGTATTTATGTACATAACAATCCTCGAGAAGCTGATGTTATATTAATAACTGGAGCTGTTACAGAACAGTGGATTAAAAAGCTTAGAAAGATATATACAAAGGTCCCTGAACCAAAAATAGTAGCTTGTGTTGGAAATTGCCCATTATCTGGAGATGTTTTCAATCAAGAAGGGGGTAATGTTCATGCACCTGTATCCGACTTCATTCCTGTNGATGCNGAAATATCTGGATGTCCTCCAAGACCAAGTGAAATTTTAGAAGCTATTCTTGCAGTAGCTCCTGGAGCTATTGCATCTAGAACGAGGGATGCGAAATGATAGTGCCTATTGGACCAATCCATCCAGGATTAAAGGAACCTTTAAGACTTAAACTCCATACAAAAGGGGAAAAAGTTTTAAGTGCTGAAATTGATTACGGTTATGTTCACCGAGGGATAGAACGAATCATGGAAGGTAAAACCTGGCAAAAATGCATTTATTTATCCGAAAGAGTTTGTGGAATATGTTCTTATATACACTCTCAAACATTTGCCGAGACAATTGAAAGGATTTCTGACGCTAGAGTTCCTCCAAGAGCTCAATTTTTAAGAGTTATTACAAATGAATTAGATAGAATTCAAAGCCATCTTTTAGCTAATTCTACATTTTTTAAAGCTATGGAACATGAAACATTATTTATGTATATGTTATCTTTAAGAGAACATGCAATGGATGCAATTGAACTTTTAACAGGTAATAGAATTAATATGGGTTGGAATGTAGTGGGTGGTGTTAGGATGGATGGGAAAACTGTTCATTTTGACCAAATACTAGAAAAACTCAAAAACATTGAAGAGGACTTTGATAGATACGTGGAAATATATGAACAAGGTCCACTGACAGGACTTCGTTCTAAAGACGTTGGAAAAATGAGTCGTGAGGAAGCATTAAAAGGAAGAGCTGTTGGTCCAATTGGTAGAGCATCTGGTTTGAAACATGATTTAAGAGAAGAACATCCTACTTACCGTGATAACTTCGAATTTAAACCTATTTGGAGAAAGGAAGGAGATAACTTTGCAAGAACTATGAATAGGTTTGATGAAATTCCTCAATCTATTGATTTGATAAGACAAGCTATTGACAATATACCTGATGGTGATATCCGTAAACAGGTTGAAATCGGTTCTGCGTACGGTGAATGGAGAAATGAAGCTCCAAGAGGAGAAGTTACTTATATGGCAGAAACGAATGGTAATTTAATTAAACATATTTCTATCAGAACTCCAAGCATAATGAATATTGATTCCTGTGCTAAGTATATGTTGAAAGATGTAGCTACAATTTCCGATGCCGTAGCTACTTATGCTACTGCAGATCCTTGCATAGCTTGTGCAGAAAGAGTAGCTATAGTTGATGTAGATAAAGGAAAGTTTTCAAAGGATATTTTTAATTTAAAATAATTGATTTATGATAATCAATGATGAAGTTAAAACATTAAAAGAAAAAGAAAAAAAAAGTGTTTTCAAAACAAAATTATTTGGTGGATTATGTCTTCTGTGATTTGGTACTTATATGAGTTTGCAAGAAAAACCTGGTTAGAAGGTTTTACTAATGCAAAATCTAAACAAGATATTGTAGAAAAACCTGATCGATTCAGGGATTTTCCTGAAGTTATCAAAGAATACTGTATTGGTTGTGGTTCTTGTACTTTGTCTTGTCCTTCACCTAATGCTATTAAACTTGTTCGTGAACAAGATGACGATGAAAGTGAAGGTATAACTTATCCTATAGTTAATGTTTCTTCATGTATAAGGTGTGGTTTTTGTGCAGAAGTTTGTCCATCTGATCCAAAAACAATATTATGTGGTGAAAATCACTTAATTAGCGAAAAATTTAATATTATCCCTTCAAAAAGACAATACATTGTAGATGATTTCTTATGTATTAAATGTAAGAAATGTTTAAAATCATGTCCTGTTGAAGCTATTTATGAGGAAAATAATAAAATTCAAGTTGACCAATCTAAATGTATATCCTGTGGGGATTGTTCAAAGATTTGCCCTGTGAAAGGAGCAATGAAAGGTGTATTCATTGATAATCTTGAAGATCAAAAAGCGCTTATAAACTTAGTAGTTAATAGCTTAGAAGAATATATAAAATCAAAAGAAGAGGAACTAAATGAGTTAACTAAAGATAAACTTCAAAGCTATGAATTTCCCATATCAAAACTTTGGGATGATGCATTAGCTATTATACCAGATGAAGAAATAGCTTTAGAAATTATTGAAAATGCAACTAACAGATTAGAAATTAGGATTATTACGTGGGATGATTCTAAATGCGAAAAATGTCGCATGTGTGTTGATGAATGTCCAACAGGAGCAATCACTTATAACCTTGAGAAAAATGAGGTTAAATGGAATGAAAACAAATGTTTGAAATGTAGTATTTGCTATCAAACCTGTCCATTTTGTGTTGTTAATTATTATTTAGCTAAATTCTTAGTTGAAAAGACAGATAACGAAAAAAATATTCTTATTAGTATAAAAAAGGTCATTATAGGAGCTTCCACAAAAAAATGCACAATGCCTATAAGAGAGATTGAAGTGGAGTATGAAATTGACGATGAAAAATGTGAAACCTGTAAAGATAAGCCTTGTCTTAATATTTGCCCAGTAAATGCTATTTTCACTAACTCTGATGATGGTAGAATCAACATTAATGAAAAATGTTTTGGTTGTGTTTTATGTAGAGAAATTTGCCCTTATGATGCTATATTAATGGAAAGTAAATTAACTGATCCAATAAGAGAAAATGTCCCTAATATAAATTCAAAACTTTGTAAAGCTTGTGGAGCTTGTGTTTTAAGTTGTAAAACAGGAGCTATTCATTTAACTTCTTCAGGAACTGAACAAGTTCATAGTGAAATTGATGAAGACAAATGTGTTAGATGTGGCTATTGTTTTAGATCTTGCCCCACTGATGCAATTAAATTTGGTGAAATCCTTCCAAAATCGGTTTCTGGTGGAAAAGCTATTGTTGTAAACGAAAAAGATTGTATAGGATGTTTGACATGTACAAAAGTTTGCCCAGCAAAGGGAGCTATAAATCTATCTAAACAAAACAACTCACCTTATATCGATCCTTCCTATTGTGCAAGATGTGAAGAATGTATGAATGCTTGTCCTTCAACAGCTATTAAATATTCTTCTCGAAAAAGAGCTTATGAACAGTTTAATAAATTAAAATTATTAGACACAGTATCATTAATAATTGATAATGATATTAAGGAATTATCTAATGATATAACAGAAATGGACAATGTTTTATTAGAATTAGCTAAAGATACTTCTTCTAAACATGAGGAAACTTTTGAAACAGACATTACAGATACTATTATGGAAAAAATCAACTCACTTATTAATCCTAATATTTCTCTTGATTATGTGAAAGATTTCATTGATTATTTCCCTCCAATTCGTAAAATTAAACCTATTAGAAATAATTGTATAGGTTGTGGAGAATGTATTGATGTTTGTCCAGTAAATTGTATTTGGTTGGAGTTACCTTCTTCGATTCATATTGAAAATGAATGTGTTTTCTGTGGGAAGTGTGTTTCAACATGCCAGGTTTCAGCTATTGAGCTTACAGAAGAATTTTTCCAAATAAAAGATGATGATTCCTCTGAAGATAAAATATTTTTCACAAGAAAATATATTGAGGGCCAGAGAGATGGTGAATTTCAAATTGAAAATTCGCAATGTCAAGTTTGTGGGGTTTGCGTGAATCAATGTCCTGTAAGTGCGTTAGCTATTGAAAATGATGAGATTGTTGTTAATCCGGATTTATGTATTTCCTGCCGTGAATGTGAGTCATTGTGTCCTGTAAATGCAATAAAAATTTCTTTGAAATAGTTTTTTTTAATTTTTTTTTTTTAACTTTTTTTAATTTTTTTCTTAATTTATCTTCTCAAAATATTTATTTTCTAAGAAATAGATTTACTTCGCTATACAGTAATATAACGAAGTTGAATTAATTTTTTTATTTTTATTTAATACATGATAAATATTTTAATTTGAAATAAGAAAAATATTTAAAATTAATAAATATTTAAATATTTAAATTTTATAAATATTACAATTATTATAAATATTATAAATATAATACTCTTGTTTGCATTGGATTAATCACTGTTTTAACATTAGGTCCATCACTGTGTATGGCTTATCTTTAGGTTTTTTTGTGTTTCCACTTAAAATTGGAATTGCAGATTTTAAAAATTCCTTATTGGCCCTATTACTTACTTCTTTAAAAATCATTTTATAAGCAGTACACTGAGGATCTACAGCTTTAGTGCTACCAGTAGCTACGATTGCATTATATGGGCAGCCGCCTTTACAGAATTTTATATAATTGCATTGTGCACAGTCTTCATCCACAAAGTTTTTAAAATCTTGTAGCTTTTCCCAAGGTTTAGTTTTGCTTATATCTTCCATACTAGGTCTTTCAAAAACATTACCTAATACATATTCTTCCATTCCAACAAATCTGTAACATGGATATATTTTACCATCGTGACCAATAGCTAAGGTGTCTCCAATACAATCTGCAAAGGTACACAATGTTCCTCTTCTAAGGAATGTACTTTTACAGATATGATCAAAATCTTTTATTTCTATTTTGTCCAAGTCATAAAGATATTTATCTAATAAATCAATTAACAGCTGACCATGATCTTCAGTTTCTAATGCCCAAGGGTCAGCATTATCTGCTCTAAGGGAAGGTAGAGCTGCATGAAGTTTAATATTATAACCATTTTTTAAGAAAAAATCGTAGATTTCATCTTTATAATCTTTAGAATAAGAAGTAAATGTACAAATAAAACTTACATTGACCCCATTTTTTGTAGCTAATTTATAGGATTCCATGGTTTTATCAAAGTATCCTTTTCCTCTTTGATAATCATTGATTTCTTTTGGTCCATCAATACTGGTACTAATAGCTACTCCATATTCTGCAAATAATTTAGCTAATTTTTCATCTAATAACCATAGGTTACTTTGCAGGGAAAAACCAGCTTCTTTATGAGTTTTGGCATTTTTAAGCAAGGGAAGAGCTTTTTTATAAAAATCATATCCTGCTATTAAGGGTTCTCCTCCATGAAATGTGAAATGGACATAGTCATCTCTAAATCCATCTAACCATTTGACAATCCCCTCGACTACTTCGGTGTCCATTACTCCTGATCCTTTCTTCGATCCCCAACAGTAGCTACAGTTAGAGGGACAATCTAAAGTTGGAATTATCATAATATGAAATGTCATAGTTTCCCTACTTATTTCCCTAATTATTAATCTTTATAATCAAATTTTTCCAATTCTTTTTATTTTTCATACTCTTTTTCATCTTTCCCTGTTTCAAAGGTATGGCCACAGTTATCACATACAATAGCTTTTAATTCTGCATGAGCTTTTTGCTCATCTATCATTTTCCTTTGAACAGTTTTATCTTGAGATCCACATTTTGGACATTTAGCTATAATTTCTTCCAGTTTCATATTATAATAATATATGATTTATAATTTAAATAGTGTGATGAAAAAATTTTTTTTAATTTTCTTTTTGACGATTTTTTTTAATTTTAATTTTTTATTAATTTTTTTTAATTTTTCTTTTTAATTATTTTTTTAATTTTAATTTTTTATTAATTTTTTATTAATTTTTTTTAATTTTTCT
>WRNS01000049.1 GCA_009776495.1 Methanobrevibacter sp.
TGTTATAACATTAGTTCCACCAAAAATCAACATACCTTCGACGGCTCCCATCACACAGATAATTACAATGGCCGTTAATAGGATAGTTTGGTTTAAATTCACTCTTTCGCCTCCATACTACTTACAATATCTTCAATAAGATGACTACTTTCAATAGGGATTATGATAAGATAACCTTTTCCATTAAAGTTAAAGGCAAAATGCTGATTACTAGCTTCAGTACCGTTTTTATAAACTGAAATACCATTAACATCAATAACATTGCTACTGTTTAGCTCTAAAGTGGTGTTGTATTGTCTAAGTTCAATTGTTTCTTCTTGATTTTGCATTAATATCTTATAAAAAGTTGTTCCATTATCAGATTCATCGACCACTTTTTCATAAGATCCATTCACATAGCTAAAGCCATTAGGAACTTTAAAACTTACTTCACTCAATTCAATTGTTTCTTGGGCATATAATGATTTAAGATACTGCATTCCAATAAATGATGAAACGATTATTAAGAAGCAAAGAACAGCTAATAAACTAGTTTTCATTTTTTCATCCATATGAATTCTCCTACAATTTATAATTAACTTTATAATAACATCGATATTTTGTCATTTATACTATCTTTTATTTATTATAAATTATTATCTATATTCAAATATTACTATTCATAACTATTCTATTCATAAATATTACTATTTATAACTATTCTATTCATAAATATTACTATTCATAATAATTTTATTCACAAATATTACTATCATAACTATTCTATTCACAAATAGTATTATCCGAGTCATTTTTTTTAATTTAATTAATTAAATTTTAAGTTAATATTGTTTTTAATAGAATAAATATTAATTAATATTATTTTTAATAAAATAAATATTTTTTTTATTATTTTAATTTTTTTTTAATTTTTTTATTTTTATTTTTGAAGATTTGGATAATTTTTAAATTATTAGTTTTTTTTTTTTTTTAACAATTATTTTAAAAAGAAACATTTATATTTGAACATATGAATATATGTTCATATGAGTAGCCAATATTGTGAAATCAAAAGTGTTAGGGAAGATATTATCCAAGAAATTTCAAAAAAAATGTCCTCCAATAAAACGTATAATGAAATAGCTAATTTATTTAAGGTACTTGGAGATTTTAACAGAATTAGAATTTTATGTGCTTTATATCATCATGAATTTTGTGTTTGTGAACTTTCATTATTATTAGATATGAGTCAATCTGCTATATCTCATCAATTAAGATTACTCAGGAACAATGACATCGTGAAATACAGAAAAGAGAATAAAAAAGTTTTTTATTCCCTAGAAAGTAGTGAAATCATTTCCATGATTAAAAAGGTGAGTGAACATGGATAAAAAATCTCAAAATAATAAAGAATCTAATCATGCATGTAATGATGAGAACCATAGCCATAATCATGATGATAAATCTTGTAGTTGTGAAAAAGGGATTTTTGAAGATATTGAAAAGTTTGAAAAGGAAAAATCAAAAAAACCTTTGATAATTTTAGGAATTGGATTTATAATATTTCTTATAGGGTATTTTATTTCTCTTATTGAACTAAACATTTTTGAAAATTTAATAAATAATGCTTTATTGTCTCAATTTATCTATTTACTCGTTGTAATAATAGTTGGACAAGGAATAATAAAAGAAGGGATCGAATCTCTTCTAAATAAAAAAATAAAGATTGAATTCCTTGTAACCATAGCTACTATCGGTGCATTTTTACTTGGAGATGGTGGTGAAGGAGCTATATTGATAATTTTATTTTATTTAGCAGAATACTTAGAAGGATACTCATTAGACAAATCAAAAAGATCCCTTGCTAATTTAATAAATTTAAATCCCAATAAAGCCATGGTTAAGAGAGAAAATGGAGATGTAGTTGAAGTTAAAATAGAAGATATTAATATTGGAAATAGGGTAGTTGTCAAACCAGGAGATAAGATTCCAGTGGATGGAATAATATCTTATGGAAGAACTTCGGTTGATCAATCATCAATCACTGGAGAAAGTTTATGCGTAAATAAAAAAATAGGTGATGAAGTATATGCCTCTACCATAAATGAAGAGGGATACATAGAGATTGAAGTTAGAAAAAAATCCAATGATACTTTATTTTCAAAAATAATAGAGCTGATAAAAGAGTCTGAAGAGAAGAAAGCTAAAGTTGATCATTTCATTGATAGATTTGCTAAGTATTATACTCCAACAATTGTAATTTTAGCACTATTTGTAGCTATAATTCCCTATTTATTTTTTGGAGAATCTTTGAGAGAATGGACTTACCGTGCATTGGTATTACTTGTTATAGCTTGCCCTTGTGCATTAGCTATTTCCACCCCAGTTTCAATGGTTTCAGCTATAACTTCTGGAACAAAAAATGGAATAATTATTAAAGGTGGAGAGTACATTGAAAGTTTAAGCAAAACAAAAGTAGTTTTATTTGATAAAACTGGAACTTTAACTGAAGGAAACTTAGAAATTCATGATATAGTTCCTTTAAAGGATTTTTCTAAAGAAGAAATAATTGCAATAGCTTGTAGTTTAGAAGAGAAATCTAAGCATCCTATAGCTAATGCCTTTAATGAATATAAAAATAATCACAATATATCATTAGAAAAAGTTCATGAATTTGAATCATTAGCTGGAAAAGGATTAAAAGGAAAAATCAATGGAAAAACCTATTATGTTGGTAAGGAAGAGCTATTTGATTACAATAATAATTTAAATAAAGATATAAACGAATTTATTAAAAAGGAAAAACTAAAAAAAACAAGTGTTATCATAGGAAAATCTGATTCCAATAATAAAGAAAACTCTGGAAAAACCAGGGTTATCCTTGGAAATTCTGATTCTATCTTAGGTTTTATTAGTTTAACTGATAAAATTCGTGAAAATGCACCTAAAACCATTGAAAAACTTAAAAAACAATCTATTAAAACTGTGATGCTAACTGGTGATAATTCAGCTACTGCAAAAATGGTTTTTGAAAAATTAAGATTGGATGATTATTATTCGAATTTATTGCCAGAAGATAAAGTTAAAAAAGTTGAAAATATTTTAAATGAGTATAAAGACATAGCTATGGTTGGAGATGGTGTAAATGATACTCCTTCTCTTGCAAGGGCAAATGTTGGAATAGCTATGGGAATGAATGGTGCAGATGTAGCTATTGAAACTGCAGATATTGTACTGATGCAAGATGATATATCAAAGGTATTTTTTCTTATAAATTTAGCTAAAAAAACCATGAATGTTGTTAAACAGAATATTATTGTTATTTTAGCTGTTAAAGGATTATTAGTTATTTTTGGTGTTTTAGGATATGTTACATTGTGGGAAGCTATTTTAATTGGAGATATGGGCTTAACTTTACTTGTAGTAGCTAATGCTTTGAGAATAGCTAGGTGAAATCATAAATATTTGGAATAGTTAGTACTAATGAGATTTTTCTTTTATTTTCTTTTTTTGTTGTTGGTGAAATTATGATTAATATTCTTGTAATAGTAAGTTTAGTGATTTTTTACACCTTGTTTTTAGGAAGGACCCTCCTACTGACAAGGAGTGGAGTTAAAGTATTTGTATTAGGAGGAGCTTCCAATAAAATAGATAATTTATTAGAAAACTCAACACTTCCTTTTTTAATATTATGGGCATTTTTAATCGTGTTAATGGTCTTTAATATTGAAATTCCAATAATGTCTGTTTTAATTATAAAAAATAGCTTTTTTTCTTATATTGGAGTGATATTATGTTATATAGGATTAGCAATTTTTTTATATGCTTTGATATCATTTGGAAATTCATGGAGAGTAGGAATTGATAATAATAATCAGGGAGAATTAGTTACAACAGGAATATTCAAGTATTCCCGTAACCCAATATTTTTATTTATGGATATTTACTTCATTGGAATCACAATAGCTTTTCCAACATTAATATTTATATTTATGACTATAATATTTGTTTTTGGATCTCATAAACAAATTTTAAATGAAGAAAAACATCTTGCAGAAATTTATAATGAAGACTATCTAAACTATAAAAAACAAACAAGAAGATATTTATAATATTTTTCCCTTATTTTAATCGTGATAGTACTGTTGTTGGCAGATATTTAGTTTTTATTTTCTATATGTTAATATAATATAAAAAAAAATTTCATTATTTAAAAAAATAAAACAATAAATATAAATAATTTTTTTAAAAAATTTTCATTTTATTTAGAAAAAATTTTCTATTTGTTTACGAGAACTTTCAAAAAAAAAATCAATAGCTATAGTTAAACTCTAAAAATTATCAAGTGTAATTATTTTTTCTCTTTTTACTGGTTCTTCTTGAATCTCATCATCAAAAGAGATTTCACCATACTTTCCTCCTCTTCCTGGAGAGATATTAATTTTCTTTTTTCTAAAAGAATCAATAGCTGGAGCTATATCTTCATTGATATTAGCTATTTTACTTAGAGGCACATTTAGTAAGATTTCAATTTCATTTTGAAATTTATCAATTAACTCTTTCCATTTATTTTGAACGGTTTTTGTGGTAACTCCTTTATCATAAACCATACTTATTATTTCAGCTAATGGCATTAAGTGAATATATGCTGGCCTGTTTTTTGGGTGATGAGGCTTTTTCCAAGTAGCTATCTCAGATATTCTAAAATCTACACCTTTTTTTATGGTTCCACCACAGCTACATTTCATTTTATTTTCCTTAGCTACTATTGGATCGATTATTTGATGACATTTAGTGCATCCAGTCATGTGATATTTACCTAAGTTTGGAACTAATCCATAGTTTGCTTTAATTTTCTCACTTTTAATCGCTGACTTTATTGAAGAAAATGAAATATCTTCAAGGTCAATTTGATTAAATTCCCTACCTAATCTATGTGGCCATGGAGAATGTGCATCTGAATTTGATAAAAATGGAATATCTTCTAACTCTTTAACTGTGTCTGCCATATTTGTATCAGCAGATAGTCCAAGCTCTAAAAAATCGGGTTTTTTCTCGTAACAATCATAAATACTATCATATGTTTTATACATACCAGTCCATGGAGTAAAAGCATGTGCGGGTCCTATTAGACAATCATAATCTTTAGCTAAATCCATAATTTCTGCACCATTCATTTTAGTCCTGGGTCTTCCATCTTTATCTTTGTTTGCAGAAACTAATTTCTCAGCCATTTCTTTAGCTATTTCCATGGTAGGAATAAGGAGTAAATGATGTATTTTTTTTTCTCCTTCAATTTCACAAGTTAATACAAAATCACAGTCTTTTTTTGAGTAAATACCATCTCCAGAATATTTTGTACTATCTTCAATAATTTTTTGCCAACCTGGATGAAAAGCATCTCCTGTACCAATTAATTGAAGACCTTTAAGCTTTGCTTGAGGAGCTATATTATTTATTAACATGTCTTTAGAGCTTGCCATTGAAAAACAGCTGTGAACATGTAAATCTGCATTAACTATCATATGTAAATATTAAATTTTTTAATATATTAATCTGATGAAAAAATTAAAATTAATTATTAAAATTAAAATAAAAATTAATTAATTAGTTAATAAAATAAAAAATAAAATAATAAAAATTCATTAATTAATTATTAAAATAAAAAATAAAAATAAAATAATAAAAAATTCATTAATTAATTATTAAAATAAAAAATAAAAATATTTTTTTAAAAAAAAGAAAAAACATAAAGAAAACTATGAAACAAAATAAAAAAAAGAATCAATCAACTAATCGATTATATTAAAAAAAGAAAAAAATAGAAAGCTTTAAAATAAATTAAAGCTTTATTTTGTATAATTTTATAATTTAAATACTTCTTCGCCCCAGTCTTCATTGAGTATCATACCAGTACACATGTAGATACCTAAAAGTCCTGCTATGACTCCAATGATTCCACCGAGTGTAAGGAATATAGCTATTGCTGAAACATAGAAAATTCCTAATGTAAAGAATAGTAAGAAAACTAGTAAAAGAAGAATTTTCAATGTAAGTAAACTTTTCAATGTGTCTACAAACAATAACAAAGAATAGAGTGCGAATAAAAGTAAGTAAACTCCTAATCCAACAACTAAATCACCTGTAACAGGTCCTAACGTTGGTAAAAGTAAAATTAAAACTAATGATAGCCAAAAGAGTCCAAATGATACGAACACTGTTCCAGCAAATGTATTTCCAAGTTTTAATTCAAATAATCCTGCAAAAATCTCTGCAAAACCACCTAAAACGATAGCTACTGCTATAATAACAATTGAAAGATCAATTACTCCCAAGTTAGCTAAACTAAGCAATGTTGTTGTTACACCAAATCCAAACAATCCTAAAGCTGTTGGATTTGCAACTTTTGTTTCCATTTTTTCACCTATTAAAAAATATAGTTTTTATAAATCTTATTTAAATTCTTATTTGAATTCATCAAAGGTTTGATTAAATATAAACCTAATTAACTCAAAACATCAAATAAAATAAAAATTAAGTTAACCTTATGCTCTATTTAATTAGATAAGTTAATAGAAATATCTAAATCCTAAATAAAAATATTAAATCTTTAGCTATTAATTATAATTCTATTTCTTCTGATGAATAAACAGAAATTTCTAAATCTTTAGCTAAGAATTCTCCAATATCTTCTCCAAATTTTATAAAGTGATCTTGTTGCACGTGAGCTTGTAAAAATTCTTTTCCTTCCCATTTTTCAACAAAAAGAAGA
>WRNS01000050.1 GCA_009776495.1 Methanobrevibacter sp.
TATAATTTAAAAATAATAAAATAATAATATAATTAGATATAAAATCAAATGAATAGATAAAAAATATCTAATTACTTTTTTTATTATAGACTAACTGAAAATAATTTAAATTAAGATATCTAACTATTTAATAAAGATATCAAATTATTTAATTAAAGAAATCAAACTATCTAATCAGATATCTAACTATTTAATTAAAGATATCTAACTATTTAATTAAAGATATCTAACTATTTAATAAAAATATCTAGCTATTTGATTTATTTCTTGCAGCGTCTAAAATTAATTTCTGCTCAGACTTAGCTACTGTTCGTCTAACATCAGCTACTGCATCAGTATTAGCTGAAACACTAGCTATTCCCATTTCAACAAGTTTTTCAACTATATCNGGNTTACTNCCAGCTTGACCACAAATACTTGATTTAACACCTGCTTCACTACATTTTCTAATTGTTCTTTCAATTAACTTTAAAACAGCAGGATGTTCTTCACTATAGTTTTTAGCTACTAATTCATTGTTTCTATCAACTGCGAGTGTATATTGAGTTAAATCATTTGTTCCAAGACTTACAAAGTCAATTCCAACCTCAATAAAGTCTTCCACTGTAAGAGCCGCTGCTGGGGTTTCAACCATGATACCAAAGTCAACATCTTTATGTGGTATGAGTCCTACTTCTTCAGCTATTTGCTTTGCACGTTTAAGTTCATCTGGACTTTGTGATAAAGGAATCATAATTCCAATGTTAGTATAACCTTGATTATAAAGCTTTTTAATAGCTTTAAACTCTGCTTTTAAAATTTCAGTCTCATCAAGTTCTCTTCTTATTCCTCTCCAGCCAAGCATAGGATTATGTTCATATGGTTCATCTCCTCCACCATCTAATGTTTTAAATTCATCGGTTGGAGCATCTAATGTTCGATACCATACTGGTTTTGGATAGAAAACATCAACAACCTTTAAAATATTTTCTACCAATATATTTATCAATTCATCTTCTCTTCCATCGAGGATAAATTTTTTAGGGTGGACCCCAGAAGTTAACATCATATGTTCTGTTCTAAGAAGACCTACTCCATCTGCACCAGTAGCTGCTGCTTTTTCTGCTGCTTCTGGCATACTAACATTGACCTTAACATCAGTAACCGTGATAATTGGAGTACTTGAAAGGGTTTCACTAGCTACTTCTTCTATATCCTTTTTAACGGTAAAAACACCTTCAAAGACTAATCCTTTTTTACCATCTAAAGTGACTTTAGTATTTTCTACAAGATCTTCAGTGGCATCTCTAGTTCCAACAACACAAGGAATTCCTAGTTCTCTTGATATAATAGCTGCATGACAGGTTACTCCTCCCTCATCAGTAATGATTCCACTTGATCTTTTCATAGCTGGAACCATATCTGGAGTTGTCATGGTCGTAACCATTATATCTCCCTCTTTAATCTTATCTAATTCATCAATTTCATGGATAATCTTAACTTCTCCAGAAGCCAAGCCTGGGCTTGCACCAAGACCTTTAACAATGACAGTTCTACTTTCTAAATCATCTTGACCATCATCCCCTATGTCTTCAACATTATCTAATGTTGTAATAGGTCTTGATTGTAACATGTACAATTTATCATTATGAAAAGCCCATTCAGTATCTTGAGGAGCATTGTAATGGTTTTGAATTCTTTTACCCATTTCAGCCAGTTCAACCAACTCTTCTTCAGACAGAACTCGCTTTTTCCTAAGTTTTTCTGGAACTTCTATTTTTTCTGTTTTGCCATTAGCTAATTTTTCAAACATGACCTTTTTATCACTGATAGTAGCTTCTAAAATCTCATTATTAACATTATTAACATAATAAGTGTCTGGAGTAACAGTGCCAGAAACTACTGCTTCACCTAAACCCCATGATCCTTCTATTAAAGCAACATTTTCTCCAGTTGAAGGATTAACAGTAAACATTACACCAGCTTTCTCAGCTTCAACCATTTCTTGAACAACAACAGCTATGTAAACTTTAGAATGTTCAAAATCATTTTCTTCCCTGTAAAAAATAGCTCTTGCTTCAAAAAGAGATGCCCAACATTTTCTTACATGATCAATGACTTCAGTAGGCCCTTTTATATTTAAAAAAGTATCTTGTTGTCCTGCAAAAGAAGCTTCTGGTAAGTCTTCAGCTGTTGCAGAAGATCTTATAGCTACGTAAATGTCTTCTTCACCAACCCTCATGCAAAGTTCATTGTAAGCTTCAGTGATTAAAACAATTATGTCTTCAGGAATAGGTGTGTTAATAATGGTTTCTTTAATCTCTTCAGCAGTTTTTTGAAGCTTTTTAGTATCATTAACATCTAAGTTATCAAGCTTATTCATGATTTTATTAAATATTCCTGTTTCATTCATGAACTTGTTATATGTTTCTGCAGTCACTACAAATCCCGGAGGAACAGGAATCCCTGTTTGTGTTAATTCTCCTAAATTAGCTCCTTTACCCCCAGCAATTGAAATTTTATCTTTATTTAAATCTTCAAACTTTTCAACATACATAAGTTTCATTCCTCTTATTTTTGGCAATTAATGTTTAGATAATAATTTATTAATAATATCTCAATTTCAAAAAAAAATTATCTCTAAATTGATAAATAAAAATTTTTAAATTAAATCATGTTTTAAAAATATGCCCTAAAACTTGTTTAAAAATAGTTATTCTTTTTTTAACAATCTAAGTAAATATAATAAAATTTAAAAAATTTAAAAAAAATTATTTAATTAACTCTTCCCCTTTATCAACTACTATTTTACAAGAAACTGGAATTTTCATGGATGCTCTTTTTAATGCTTCTTTAGCATCGAGAAAGTTCTTTTTAGTAGTATCAATACTTAAAATCCTTTGATTTTTCTTAACCACAGCTTCAACACTTACTGGTTTACCAAAAGCTTTTCTCATACCATCTTGAACCCTATCTGCTCCTGCACCAGTAGCCATTGGATTTTCTCTTACAATGTTATGAGGATACACTCTTATTTTTAAATGATACCCCATTCTTCCGGCTTTTCTTTGCATCAATCTGTTTGAAGCAATACGAGCAGCTTCCAAAGCATTATGTCTTATGCGGGTAGGATCTTTAACTACTAAACTTACTTTAACTGGAAATTCATCGGTTAAATTTCCCATATCATATTGAACAATTTTTGAAGCTGGAATCTTTCTAATATAATCTCTTCTTGAATAAGCTCGACTCATAATAGTCCTCCTAATAATAAAGCATATAATTATAGTTTTTACTTCTATCAAAACAATTTAATAATAATTAAACTACAAATAATAGTTTTTACTCCATCAAAACAATTTGAATAATAATTATTTTATGAATTTTTTAGACAACTACAAATATTTTTTTAAAATTAATTATTTATAATTTTAAAATTAATTATTTATAAAAAAATATTAATTTTATTAATATAAAAATCTAAGATTTAAATTTCTAAATTAGATAGAATAAAAATATCTCTTTCAATCAACCTTAATAAATGTTGCTATATAAAAAAAGTTTTTAAACAAATCTTAATTTTTATAAATTTAAAAACAAATATACTTAATACATATGATTAACTGTTAAATATTTTTATTAAATTTTTTCAAGATTATAATATGTTAATTTTTTTAAAAATCCATTTAAACTAAGTGTGATTTATAAAAAAACTATTAACTAACTGATATTTATAAAAAAACTATTAGCTAACTGTAATTTATAAAATAATGATGAAAATTTTAATTTAAAATTTAAAATCACTTTAGAAGATATTTATGAAATTTAGATGATATTTATGAAAATAGCTATTACTGGAAAAGGAGGGGTTGGGAAAACAACTTTAGCTAGTACATTATCCTGCATATTTTCAAAAGAACATAATGTTTTCGCTATAGATGCTGATCCTGACATGAATTTAGCCATAAGTTTAGGAGTGAAGGAGAACATTACTCCTATTTCTTCTATGAGAGAGCTCATAAAGGAGAGAACTGGTGCTGAATCGGGATCTTCATTTGGAGAAATATTTAAAATGAATCCAAAAATTAGTGATCTTCCAGATAAACTTTCTTATGATTACAATGGAGATGGAACATTAAAATTAATGGTTATGGGAACTGTTGAAAAGGGAGGAGAAGGTTGTGTTTGCCCAGCTACAGTTTTACTCAAAGCATTACTGCGAAATATTATTATCAAAAAAGAAGAAATTATTATTTTAGATATGGAAGCAGGCATAGAGCATTTAGGTAGACGTACAGCAGAATCAGTCGATGTTATGATAATTGTAGTGGAACCTAGCTTAAAATCTATTGAAACAGCTGAAAGAATAAAAAAATTAAGTGAAGATATTGGAATAAAAAAAATAGTAGCTATTTTAAATAAGTATTCTTCAAATGAAGAGAAAGATTTTGTAGAAACAAAATTATCCAAGCTTAATATCAATCTTTTCGGAGCTATTCCCATTGATAAAATGGTAATCACTTCAGACATGGAGGGAACCCCACTAATAAANTATAAAAAATCAGTAGCTCTTGATTCTATAAAAAAAATTGCGAAAAATTTAATTGAAAAAGAATAAAGACAATCAAATAATAATTAAAATAAATAAATAAATAAAATAAGAAGAAATAAAAAAAATTGAAATTAAAGAAAATAAATTAAAATAAAAAATATTAAAGAAAATAAATTAGAATAAATAAAAAAAAATTCAAATAAAAATAAATAAAAATAAAAGAAAATAAATTAAAATAAAGAAAAAAATTGTTTGTGAAAAAAATCGTTAAACAATCAATCAATTTTCTTTAAAAATTTTTTCGAATGAGAGAGCTTTACTTTTCCAGTGACTAAGCAATAATCTGCTCCACAGGCCTTACAAGTCCATTCGCCTTCATAGTGAGCCCTGTATACTATTTGTCCACTTTTTTTACAACACATACAGTAGTTCTGAAACTTCGTTGTGTAAAACTTATTATATGACTTTTTACCGCAAGAACATTTGGCTTTACTAATAAGTTCCTTTGAATTGTATTTCACATACCTTGGTTCATAAGATTTATTATATTCATCAATAACAATGTATTCCAGATTAATAATCTTCTTTTTTGCTGAATTAATAATCTTCTTCTTTGCAGAACTATTAACCTTCTTTTTAGAAGAAATAGAAGTTTTCTTCTTTGCAGAACTATTGACTTTCTTTTTAGAAGAAATAGAAGTTTTCTTCTTTGTAGAACTATTGACTTTCTTTTTAGAAGAAATAGAAGTTTTCTTTTTTACAGAACTATTAACCTTCTTTTTAGAAGAAATAGAAGTTTTCTTTTTTACAGAACTATTGACTTTCTTTTTTGTGAGATTAATGTTTTTATTTTTTGATGAAATAGTGGATTTACTTATGGATTGCTTGATATTTAGTGACTTATGTTCCACTTTAGCAAATTTATCTGATTTAACAATTTTTGTATTTGACTGCTTTACACCATCAGTTGCTAAAGAAAAATTAACACTAACCAATAATGTTACAATTATTAAAAAAAGTATGAGTAATTTTTTAATGCCTAAAATAAATTTCCGCCTCAATATTAACATAATCATAATTATTTAAATTATGAATAACCTTTTCAAAAGGATTTTGTTTAATAATAATTATTAATTAAAATAAGTTTCTCTGAAAGGATTTTATCTAATGATAATACAGTATAATAATAATAATAATAATAGTGATTATAAATTACATTATTAATTAGAATTATTTATTAAATAGAATTTCTTTCCAAAAAAAATTATCCAAAAATATATTAATAATAAATTACCTTTTTTAGTATGATTTTATTCTATATATAACTTACGATAATTTCCTGAATTTCTGATTCAACAACATTAAAAGAATATAGCAATAATTATCATAATCTTCGTTAATTCTTATTTTTGAACTAATGAAAAAAAATAAAAGTAGTTTTTGTCTAATAAATATTGAAAAAAATAAGCAAACGTCCAAAACTAAATATGGAAAATGAATAATTTATCTTGAAAAAGATTAGAACTGCTTAAAACCACNGATATAATATAATATCCTATGAATAATTAAAAATCAAAAGTTTCCTTTTATAAAAATTGTGATTTGTTCTTTAATTTTTAAGTTCAAAAGCAAAAGCAAAAAATGTTAAAATTTTAAATTTTTTATTAAATTCTACCCTTTTTAAAACTATCAAGATGTAAAATAGCTAAATCTTAAATTTTTTATTAAATTCTACCATTTTTAAAACTATCAAGCTATAAAATAGCTAAAAATTATATTTAAAAAAGAGGATTTACAAACAAAAATAGTTTTATTAGATAATGATATATAATATTAAAAGGATAAAATTAATATTATACTATTTTTATAAACAAAATGTTCTGATAAAGATGAAAATAGAAGCTAATATTCAAATAGAGTATAAAGACTCAAAAGATGCAGATATTTCATTTCAATCTTTAGAAATTGAAAACAAAGGGTTTATTAAATCTGAAAAAAAAGATAAGGTATTAAACTTTAAAGTCAATTCTGACTCGCTTTCAACATTTTTAGCTACTGTTGATGACTTAATATTTTCTGAAATATTGGTTGAAAAAATCTTAAAATCGGCATCGAGTAGCTAATCATCTATTAATATTTCTTTAAAATCGACAATAAAAAAATCAAACATTAAGATTCATTCAGGATAATTGATTATTTATCTTTAAAAGAATCAC
>WRNS01000051.1 GCA_009776495.1 Methanobrevibacter sp.
TTTTTTTTTTTTTTTTTTTTAATGTGTCATATTTTTTAGAATTTTTCTAAGATTTTCAAATAGTTTTATTATTTTCTTAATATTTTTATATAATATTAAACATATTTTTAATCTATAAAATTATTTTTTAAATTAGCAATCTCATTGTTTATTATTTGATTTTCATTGCTATTTATTTTATTTATTAATTTTCAGGTGTTTATGTAAATGAACAATGTAAACCAGTTAAAAAAGCAAAATAACTTTCCAAATTCTATCAAACTTTTTGATACCACACTTCGTGATGGTGAACAAGCTCCAGGAGTAGCTTTGACTACTGATGAGAAAATTCAAATAGCTTCAAAGTTGGATAATCTTGGAATCGATACAATTGAATTTGGATTTCCAGCTGTTTCAGAAGGTGAAAAAAACTCTGCAAAACTTATTAAGGATTTAGGATTAAATGCTAATTTGTGTGGTTTGTCCAGAGTTCTTAAAAATGATATAGATGCTTTAATTGACTGTGATTTATCATATATGCATACATTCATTGGGACTTCTCCTTTACATAGAGATTACAAACTAAAAAAATCCAAGGAAGAAATTTTAAACATGGCTGTCGAAGCTATTGAATATGGTAAAGATCATGGAATAACAACTGAATTTTCAGCCGAAGATGCAACAAGAACAGAACACGATTTTTTAATTGAAATATATAAAGCTGCAGAGTCTGCTGGAGTGGATGTAATAAATGTTCCTGATACTGTGGGTATATTAATTCCTACTGTCTCTAAATCTTTAATAGCTAGGTTAAAAGAGGAATTAAACACTCCAATTAGTGTACATTTTCATAATGACTTTGGATTAGCTGTAGCTAACTCTTTAATGGCGTTTGAAGCAGGTGCTAATCAAGCTCATTTAACTGTAAATGGAATTGGAGAAAGAGCTGGAAATGCTTCACTGGAAGAGTTTATAATGTCCCTTGTTATAGCTTATGGAATAGATTTAGATGTTGATACCACCCAACTTTTTAACCTTTCTGATTTTGTTTCCCGGATAACTGGTATAAAAATGCCGCCTAATAAACCTATCGTAGGTGAAAATGCTTTTGCCCATGAATCTGGAATACATGTTCATGGGGTTTTAGAAAATGCAGCTACTTATGAGCCAATAGCTCCAGAAATTGTAGGTCATTCAAGAAAAATAGCTTTAGGAAAACACACTGGAGCTAATGCTTTAAAATCCAAATTGAATGAATATGATATTGAAATGAATGAAGATCAGTTTTGTTCAGTTTATGATCAAATCAAAACATTAGGGGATAAAGGAAAATGTATTACTGATGCAGATTTGAAAGCTATTGCCGTTACAGTTTTAGGACAAGCTAAAGAAGAATCTATTAAACTTTTAGGCCTTTCAGTAATGTCAGGTGAATCAGTTTCTTCCACAGCCACCGTGAAATTGTTGATTGATGGGGATGAAAAGGAAACTTCTAAAACTGGTGTTGGTCCAGTTGACGCTGCTTTAAATGCAATTCAATTTTTAGTAAAAGGAACAACTAATATAGAACTTGAAGAATATCATATTGAAGCTATTACTGGTGGAACCGATGCTTTAGCTGAAGTTTTTGTCATAACCTCAGATGAATTTGGTAATAAAGCTACTGGAAGAGCTACTCGTGAAGATGTTATAATGGCGAGTGTTGATGCTGTTTTAAATTCAATCAATAAAATTTTGATGATTAAGGATAGCTAATTAATTTTTATTTTTGAATTTTTTTTTTAATTTTTCTAACTTTTTAACTTTTTTATAATTTTGAAATTTTTATTTTTTAACATTTTTTTTATTTTTTAACAATGATGTTTTTAAATTTTACTTACTATTCCTACAAACTGTTTTGTTTTGTTTCTAAATTGTTTTTATTATAATTTATTATTTATATAAATAAAAATAATATTTTAAAATTTTTTCCTTTTTGTCATTCTAATTTTGTACGTGAAATCTATCTCTAAACCATTAAACTTATATTGTTTCCTCTATATCTACTTGGAAACATTGGCTTATTTTTCATCTTTTTTAAAAAAAAAATTATTTTATTTCCTTAAATATTGTATAAATATGTACTACAAAGCTTTAAATATTACATTTTACAATATTTAATTTAAAAATAATTTAATGATGTAAAAATTATTTATTAATTAAATTGTTTTATAAGTTAAAAATTTAAAAATCATTTTTCAATTTAATTATTTTATAATTTTATTAATTAAAAATAATTTAACAATTGAATATATCACAATTTTATTATTTAAAGATCATTTAGCAACTTTTATTTAATTACATATCAATTATTTTAATTAATTAGAAAATAAGGTGAAATAATGTATAAAATCGAATTATCTTCCGATGATGTCCCTAAAAAATGGTATAACATTAATCCTGACCTGCCTTCTGAGTTACCAATGCCACAAAATAGTGAAGGCAAAGAACAAATAGAAAACCTATCGAAAATATTTTCAAAAGGTGTTTTAGAACAAGAATTCTCTCAAGACAGATATATTACTATCCCTAAAGCTGTTCGAGAAATATATCAACAGATGGGAAGACCTAGTCCTTTGTTTCGAGCCAAAGGATTAGAAGAGAAATTAAACACTCCTGCTAAAATTTTCTACAAAAGAGAGGACATGTCTCCTACTGGAAGTCATAAACTCAACAGTGCAATAGCTCAGGCTTATTATGCAAAAAAAGATGGGATAGAAAGGTTAACTACAGAAACTGGAGCTGGACAATGGGGCACTGCTTTATCATTAGCTTGTTCTTTGATGGACTTAGATTGTACAGTTTACATGGTTAAAGTTTCTTATGAGCAGAAACCATTTAGAAAAGCCATAATGGAAGTTTATGATGGAGAAGTTTATTCTTCACCTAGTGAAAACACAGCTTATGGTAAACAAGTTATAAAAGAAAGTCCAAATCATCCAGGATCTCTTGGAATAGCTATATCCGAAGCTATTGAAGAAGCTATGGATTTAGATAATGTTTACTATTCTTTAGGTAGTGTTCTTAATCATGTCATGACTCATCAAACTGTTATCGGCCTTGAACTTGAAAAACAATTTGAAATGATTGAAACACAACCTGATGTTATGATCGCCTGTGTTGGTGGAGGAAGTAACTTTTCAGGATCTATGTTCCCATTCTTGAAGGATAAGCTTCAAGGAAATTCAGATTGTGAATTTATTGCTGTTGAACCTCGATCTTGTCCTACATTAACTAAAGGAAACTATGAATATGATTTTGGAGATACAAAAGGATTTACTCCAATGCTTAAAATGTTTACTTTAGGCCATGATTTTATAGCTCCATCTGTTCATGCTGGTGGACTTAGATACCATGGAATGTCTCCTTTAGTTTCTCTATTAGCTAAAGAAGGATATATAGAACCAAGATCTGCTTCCCAAGAAGAAGTATTCAAGTGTGGAGTTCTTTTTGCAAAGTCAGAAGGTGTTCTACCTGCTCCTGAAACCACTCATGCAATTAAAGTAGCTATTGATGAAGCTTTAAAATGTAAAGAAACTGGTGAAGAGAAGACTATTATGATTAATTTCTCTGGACATGGTTTACTTGATTTGAAAGGATATGAAAATTTTATTTCAGGTGATTTAGCTCCGGATATAGATTAAAATAGCTATTTTTTTTCTTTTTTTATCTTTTTTTTCATTTAATCCATTTTATTTACTTTTTTCTCTTAAAAATCTTTAATTTTTTTTTAAATTTTGATTTGTCCGTTTTTTAAATGAGTTTTTCATTAATTTTATAGTTATAACTTATAACTTATAATTATTAAGAAATAAATCATAAGTTTTTAATTATAACAAAAAACTTATAAATGAAAAATTAGATAATATAAGTCATAAACACTAATTTATCCTATAAAATAGTTATAAATCATAAGTTATTACTTAGATTTGATAAGTTAGTGTTGATAATTTATAATGTTTAAGTTATGTTTGATAAGTTATAACTTGTTAAGTTATTTGTGAGTTTTGATAAGTTAGTGTTGATAATTTATAATGTTTAAGTTAAGTTTGAAAAGTTATAATAGATAAGTTATCTGTGAGTTTTTATAAGTTAGTAATGAAAAGTTATAACAAAAAGTTTTTATTATTTTCTAAAAAAGTCATATAAACACTTCTAAAAAGAACCTTACTAATAATTAACAATTAAAAAAAAACTATTCAATTAAAATAATCAGAAAATAACCAGTAAAAAGTTATTATTCAAACTAAAAATTAAAATTAATTTAATTTTCAATATTCTATTAATAATTTTCATTAAAATTAATAAAACCCATTTGAATCTTAATAAAAAACAGGTTTTTCAAGAAAAAAAAGGAGAATAAAAATGGGAGAAACAATTGCTATAATGAACCAAAAAGGAGGATGTGGAAAGACTACAACAGCTGTAAACCTTTCAGCGTCATTAGCTATAATGGGTAAAAAGGTTTTAATAGTTGACATGGATCCACAAGCTAATTCAACTACAAGCTTTGGAATTGATAAACAAAAACTTGAAAATACTGTTTATTCAGCAATTTCTGGTGAAGTAAATATTAAAAAAGCCATTATTCAAACAAATGTTGTAAATTTAGTAATTCTTCCAAGTAATATTTCACTGAGTGGTATAGAAATAGAGTTAAGTAAAATACCTAATTATCATTTAGTATTAAAAAAATTGTTAAGTAGTGTGAAGGATATTTTTGATTATATCTTTATTGACCTTCCTCCTTCTTTGGGAGTAATCACAATCAATGGATTAGTAGCTTCAGATAGTGTAATAATTCCAATTCAATCTGAATATTATGCACTAGAAGGTGTAGCTGATTTAATGAATACTATAAAGTTAGTTGAAGAAAGATTAAAAAGTCATTCACCAATAAAAGGCATAGTTTTAACTTTATATGATTCAAGAACTCGATTAGGTCGAGAAGTGTATTTTGAACTAAAAAAATACTTTGGAGATAAAGAATATATCTTTAAAACGGTTATACCAAGAAATATAAAATTGGCCGAAGCTCCAAGCCATGGAAAACCATGTGTTTTATATGATGAGGATAGTATAGGTACAAGATCATATTTAAAATTAGCTCAAGAATTTTTAGAATTAGACGAGAAATAGCTAATGAATGTTTTTCAAAATTAGTATTATTATAAATTATTAATTATTATTTAATATTATTAATTGTTATTTATTATTATTTATTATTTATTTATTGTTTGTCTTAAGAAAGAATTATTTCATGTAAATAAAGTGATTAATCACTAAAATAAGAAAAATTAGATTTATGAATTTTTAAAAATTAGATTTATTTAAAAGGGTAAGAATATGGCAAATAAAAAAAATACAGGATTAGGACGTGGTTTAGATTCACTTATTCCAATCCCAGAAGAAGATGAATCTGAAGAAAGTTCTTCTTTAACTTTAGAAGATATGCTTAAAGAGGAAGATGAACAAGAAGAAAAGCAAAAGGATACTAAAGTGTCTGAGGATGAACTTGATGAAGTAAAGCAAGAAAATGATACTGAGGCATCTAAAGGTGGGCTTGAGGAAGTTAATGAGGAAAAAGATACTAATGAGTCCAAAGAAAAAAATAAAAAAATAGAATCTAAAAAATCAGCTAAAAAAGCATCTAAAACTAAAAATCCTCTTAATAACGATGAAATAACAGAAACTAAAGAACTTAAATCAGAATCAACTGAAGTAGCTACAGAAAACCTCAGTTCTGAATCAATCCAAGATGAAATTGAAAGTAAAAATGAAGTTGAACCAGATATAACAAATAATAAAACTAATCAATCAGTTTCAAACACAACAGAAACTTCTGCTATGGAAACTACTAAAACTCCCAACGAATCAGATCAAGCAACTCAAGGAGAAGAACCAAAAGAAATAGCTAATGCAAATGAAACTGAATCAGTTTCTTCTACAGAAACCGAAGCTGAAAAAACTGTTGAAGATATTTGGGAAAAATTGACTGAAAGAGAAAAACAAAGCATTGATGAAGTTATTCAAATAATTGGGAAAAATCCAAGAGTCACTCTTTGGTCTGCAAAGTCAGCAGCTGTTTTTAGATATTTAAGAAAAACTGAACCAGAATTTAGTATTAGTAAAGAAGCATCCAGATTAATTGATCAAGCTGTCCAATCTAAATATCCTGAAATTTGGGAATTATTTAAAAATATTGAGAAATAGTATAAATTCTTTAAATCAACGATTTTATTTATTTAATAATTTTTTTTTATAAATAAAATGATTTTTAGTTTAATATGTGTCTAAAGCAGTTTGATAGCTTCCTTCTAATTTTATAAATGGTTCTGCCCTTTTAACCACCACTCCCAATGTTTTCAGCTCTTCGATTTTTTGAAATGCCTTTTTCTTCCTAATAGCTATGATTTTCTTAGCAGATATTGTTCCAATGCCTGGAACTCTTATTAAATCATGATAATTAGCTAAATTTATTTCTAATGGGAAAATATCTTTTTCAAGTGCTGCTAAATATTTTGGATCTTCATCTAAGGATAACAGGCCTTCTTCATTAAAAACTAGTTCATTCACATCAAAATTATATGAATTTATTAATGCATCTGCATGGTATAGCTGTGCAGATCTTTTTTTATCAGATTCTTCCTTTTTTTCAAATTCCGTCCCTTCAACAGGAGAAAACGAACTAAAATAGCTACGTTTCAAATTTACTTTTTTATA
>WRNS01000052.1 GCA_009776495.1 Methanobrevibacter sp.
AATTTAAAAAAAAAAAAAAAAAAAAAACTGAAAAAATAATGAAAAATACTTAAAAAATTAAAAAAATATAAAAAAATAATAAAAATATTAAAAAATTCTAAAAAAATATAAAAAGAGATATGAAAAGTAAATATATCCCTAACAAGATTTATTTTCGTTTTTTCGTGGTTATAATACTAATTAAACTTATAAATACTAATAACAAAGCTATTATTGGTATTCCTGTACTTTTCATAGTTGCATTAGCTATTAACTTTTCATTAGCTTTTCTATCTTCTTTTAAATCTTTTGAAAAAGAATTTTCTTCATCAAAATCCTCTGAAATAGGATTAACTCTATCCGAATCATCTGCTAAAGGATTATCATCTTTAAAATCATCGTTGATAGAATTATTATTTTTTATGTTTTCCTCTTCACTAGAGTCTTTTAAAACCATAAAAAAACTTATATTCTCACAAGGATTGTAGTTATCATCACCAGCAAACCTAACTATTACACTAATATTAGCTTCACGAGTAGGAATATAACTTAGTAACCAGTAACCAGCACTATTAGTTTGTAAAGTATAACTTTTACCATCTACGATAAGGGTTATGTCTGCATTAGCTATTGTATTACCAAACTCATCACGCAAAACACCAGTTATATCTATTGGTTTTCCTTGAGTACCCAAAGCTGGAATCTTAACATTATCTGGAACTATGATGGTAGAATTAGTATCAAATTTAGCTACTAATAGCTGACCTTGATTAATGATAATATCATACAATCCATTAGCACTATAGTCACCAAAAACTGGGATTAAACCAAAAACAGTGACAGGATAACTTAAATCAGCTTTTCCTTCCTTAGACATCACATTTCCAATTATACCATTCACATTGAAGTTAATATTTCCCCCTGTAACAGGGTTGCCCATATCATCAGTTAAAGTAGCATAAACAATCACAAGAGTATTATTTAAAACTTTCAAAGTAGAGTTACTAAGATAAGTTAAATTAAGAACACCCATATTGCCATTGTTATAGATAACATCTCCTAAAACACCTGCACTATTACCAGTCATAATATTTTCAGAGACACTCATATTACCATTATTATAAATAGCTCCACCATAACTATTAGCTACATTATCAGTGAAACTGCATTTAACTACACTAAAAAGATCACCATCATCATTGTAGATTGCACCACCATAATCAGCGACATTTCCAGTGAAACTACAATTAGTTACACTAAAATTAGCACCGCCCTCATTGTAGATTGCACCACCATAATCAGCGACATTTTCAGTGAAATTACAATTAGTTACACTAAAATTATCAGTATCCTGAGTGTATATTACACCACCAAAATCCTTAGCAAAGTTGTCAGTAAAGTTACAATTAGTTACACTAATATCAGCAGAAGAAATAGCGGAAATTACACCACCACTACCACCATTTAAGCTTACATCGTTATTAATAAAATTACAATCTACTATACTTAAATTATTAACCATAGTGCAGGAAATTACACCACCAAGATCAGCAGCAATAGCAATATTTGCATTGTTACTCGTAAAATTACAATTAGTTAAACTAACATTAGAACAAATACTAAGGGAAATTGCACCACCAATAGTTGCATTGTTACTTGTAAAATTACAATTATTTATATTAACATTATTAGCAAAGATGTTACAAATTGCACCACCTCCATTAGAACCATAGCTAGCTATGTTATAGGTGAAGTTACTGTTAACTACAGTAAGATTAGCACCAGTATTATAGATTGCACCACCTTGACCAACGGTATTATTGGTGAAATTACAGTTAGTTACACTTAAATTAGCACCTGTGTTGTGGATTGTGCCAGAACCAGTATTTGAGTTTCCTAAGTTATCCGAAAAATTACACAAACTTACATTAAAATTAGCACCAGTATTGTAGATAGCAGCACCACCACCTGCGATGTTACTTGTGAAACTACAGTTAACTACAGTAAAATTAACACCAGTACTGTAAATTGCACCACCACTGGTTTTAGCAATGTTACTTGTGAAACTACAGTTAACTAAAGTAAGGTTAGCCCCAGCATTGTAGACTGCACCACCATTATTAGCACTAGTGCCAGTACTATTTACGATGTTATTGTTGAATGAACAATTTATGAATGTCATTCTTGTAGCTGCATAGTTGTTGTAAATTGCTCCTCCATTACCATTATTAACATTTCCACCAGTAAATGTTATGTTGATAAATGTGACATTTAAATTGTTAGCAATAGTAAATATTCGTGATCGTCCTTCTGCATCAATGATTACTGTTTCTTGTGAGCCAATTCCTTGAATTGTTACATTTTTGTTAATGTTTATATTAGTGTCATTATTGGCTTTATTATATGTTCCAGGTTCTAAAAAAACTGTTTCTCCAATGCCCACCCCATTTATAGCTCCATTAATACCTGGTTCAAAAGCTGTATCAATGGTCATGTTGGCTGAATAGCTAAAATTTATGCTTAAAGCTAAAAGTAGTGAGAATAAAATTGCAAATACAAGCATATAACTTTTATTTTCATATTTCACATTCATGGTTATTTTCACCTCCTTTATTTGAATCAATGATTAATAAAAAAACTTTTTTCCACATCTCTAAACCATTTCCAAGTTAAAACGAGTAATCACTAGAATTAACTATTAAAAAAATAGACTATAATCATAAGATAAAAAAAATCTTAAATTTTAAAAATTGTTATTAAATGAAAAGTACTTGATGAAAAAGTCTCTTTAAAAATAGCTGTTTTACTCAAAGATGGAAAAATTTATCTAAACCTCAATTTATAGAATAATTTCCAATATTTCAAGAATATAAAAATATTTAATTTTTAATTAGAGAAAAACTCACTCCAAAAATGTTTACTGAATAGTCATAATATGAAAAAAAGTAGCTATACGAATAAATCAATAAAATTGAATAATACATACAACTTATTCTATTTTATAGAATCTAATATATATATTTTATCTAAAACGAATATTCTAATATTAGAATGAATATTCGATAAATAGAATGAACATTCATTAAACATTTTGATTAAAAGCTTTTAATTTGTGAAATGAAGTTCAAAACCCAAAAATTGTTTTGTTTTTTACTGTTTAAAAATTTTTAATACAAAAATAATATAAATTTCCTAAAAATAATAAATATCTCTTAAAAATAATAATAACATCATAAAAATAATATAAATTTCTCAAAATATAATAAATTTTTTTCAATTGAATAATTTTTACGGCAAATATTTGATAAAAAGTGAAATTTTTAAAGCTTAAAATAAACAAATAGCTAATAACTTGTCCACACATTTGCCAAATGAACAAATAAAAACAATATTCCTAATAATACCAAAATATAGTTCTTTCTCCAAAGTCCTATAGATGTATAATAAAGTGGGGCACATCCTGTAAGCAGAATCAATACAATAGGCAATCCCTGAAAACCATTAAAATAAAATACCCAGCCAATATAATATCCTAAAAGAGATATAATGCTCATGGAGAAAAATATTCTTGTCTTAACTAAATCATGAGAAATTTCATTTGTATTAGAATTAACTAAAAATATCATTGATATGACTGTACTAATACCTATAATTTTTTCAAAGATATTTAAAAGCGGGTAAGTATCGACCATTTCCATTAAAGGGTTATTAGCTAATTTAATAAAAGGCATAATAAGATAGGGTATCTCTTGAATAAAGAAAAGTATAAATCCAAGCCCAAATAAACCTAACCATATATTTTTATAAATTTTAACCCATTTTATCCCGATTAATAAGCTTTTTTTCATTTTTCACCATTGATAGATTAATTATTTAATATCAAACATGTTCTACAACAAAAAAAAAGTTTTTATTATGATAAGAGACTAAAATAATAAATATAACGCTTCATAGTTTCCCAGAAGTAAGTTGTTAAGCTATTTTTTTCCAAAAGCTCAAATCCAGTTTTCATGCATTTAATAGCTAGTTCTACCTATTGGGAAAAGCAACTTCTGGTCTTTTTGATAGGAATGAATTATCAATGTTTTCATAAAGTTTTACTGCAATTTCTATTGGTATTGCCAAGCTCAAACAATCGGAAGGAAACCATGTATTTCCTGTTGGATCAACTGGTCCTAAAAAAGAAGTGTTTTTTGGTGTTTTTTTCGCCATTCCTGTTGGATAAGTAATAAAGCTTGCACATGCTGGTCCAAAGGGCATGCTGATACCTGTGAATGTGTTCTCATTTTCAAAATAAATTAAACTAGTTAAATTTCGTATTTGCTCTCCATTACCAAAAATAAGAAGGGATTTGAGGATTATATCACTTTTTGTAGCTATCTCTAAATCATTTTGAAAATCTTCACATCTTTGAATTATTAAGTTGTTTTCTATTTGTTTAACTTTTCCAATGGAATTTAAAAATTTTTCAACCTCATCAGGACTTGCTTTAAGATATTCAGCTTCCCCACCCCTAAAATTTTCTTTTCCAGTTGAAACAAAATATTTTATGAATTTAGCTGGTTTTGAAAATCCAAGATAAGTCATCGCCCCAGGACAACACCCTTTAAGTGTTTTATTGTTTATATACACTGGACTCATATTTTCATCATTGGAACTTTGAAAAATAGATTTAACTATACAACGATCAACTGAACACATAGGCACTGCATTTTCAGGAATATTTTCTGATTCGTATATAGCTAAAGGGAATTTATCTAATTTTAAAGCTGTTTTAAACTTTTTACCAATATTGTTAATATTAATCATATTTTATCCTCGATTATAAGATAAAGCTTCAATTTTCACTTTTTCCACAACTAATTCTAAAGAAGTTTCTATCAAATATTGATAATAAAAATTTATTTTTTAGACTAATAAGATTTTTGAAATAAGAAAAAAAGGATTCTCATGAAAATAAAATTTTAATAAATTTATAAATCATATTTATTAATTTATTTATATGAAAAAATTTAATAAACTCATAATTTTCATTCTTATCCTAAAATTCTGATTATAATCGTTTAAATTCATTTAAACTTATAACTTTTTATTAAAATCTTATAAATTCATTTTCAAAACTTACAAATTCTTATTCAAAACTTATAACTTTTTATTAAAATCTTATAAATTCATTTTCAAAACTTACAAATTCTTTTTCAAAACTTATAACTTTTTTTCATCCGAAATCTTTTTTGTAAAAAAAATAAAAAAATAAATTGTAATTGTCATGATTAAACATGATAAAAAAACAAAAGATTTAAATACAAGATTGATTAACTTATATTTTCTAAAAAATTTTGATTAAAATAATATTTTATCTGGAATTTTTGGAAATTTATAACAAAAAATAAATTATATATTTTTTAAATGGAGAAAAAAATAATGACTGATAATACATTTGCAAATCCAGCCCCATTAGGTCTTTTTGGGTTTGGAATAACAACAATTTTACTTAGTTTGCATAATGCAGGAATTACTGACTTATCTATGGTTATCTTATCTGTAGCTGTATGTCTTGGAGGTTTTGCTCAGGTAATAGCTGGGATTTTTGAAATGAAATTTGAAAACACATTTGGTGCTTCAGCATTTATTTCATTTGGATTCTTCTGGATTTCAATGGCTATGATCTGGTTACTACCCACCATTGGGAATGTTCAAGCTGTAGATCCCGTTTCAATTGCTTTTTATTTACTAATATTTGGTTGTTTTACAAGTTTCATGTTTTTAAGTTCACTAAAACATGCCAAAATTCTTCAAATATTGTTTGCAGTAGTAAGTGTTCTATTCTTCTTACTAGCAGCAGCTGATTTTACAGGAATAGCTATTTTAACAACAATTGCTGGTTACTTAGGAATATTTTTAGGTGCAGCAGCTATGTATGGCTGTGTTGGAATGATAGTTAACAACGATTGGAAAAAAGACATTTTCAAATTATAATAAAGATTCTTAAAAATGTCTATTTAAATAGATATTTTTAAATTATTCTTTATTTTAAAAAAACTATCATTTAATCTTTTATTTTTTTAGAAATATTTGTTAAAACGTTCATATAAAAGAATGAATAATTGAATAGGGTTTTGACCTAATAATCATTAGGAAGATGCTTTATAGTGGATTTATCAAACATTTCAATCATTTCTGGTCTGTAAACTTTGTCATAATAATCCCTAGGCAATAATTTAGTGTTTAAATAAGTAACTTCAGTAGTTTTGTTAACTTTATAAGTAATTTTTAACTTATTTTTACTAAATATTTCAATGATTGTTTTATCATAAGTCCCATTGTGATAAGAAAATCTTCTAGATACTGTTAGTTTATAACTAATTAATTCGTCATTGACATGAATACTTGCATACCAATATAATTCCCTCTTGGAATCTTTTAGTAATCCATAAAAACTTTCTATTGAATGCTCTCTCATTACATTTTTAAGAATTTTTGGCCGAATAAATTTGAAATAATAATCTTTTGGATTTAAATTAGTTTTAACGTAACTAACACTTTTATTGTTAGAAAACTTTCTGGAATAAACATCGAATGGAATAATATGATGATTTTCATCCTTGATTTTCAAGGAAATTTTCAATTTATTTTTGCCATACCTTTCTATCA
>WRNS01000053.1 GCA_009776495.1 Methanobrevibacter sp.
ATGGCGGGTGTCATTTCAGGAATAGTTGCTTTAACCACAGGTTTTTTAGGTATTGGTGGTACTGTAATTGGAGCAGTTTTAGGAGCAATTATCTATCAAATTATTTCTATTCTTGTTAAAGAACCACTTGAAAATTCAACTATCCGAAAAATTGAAAATGATGTAGTTTACATTTTGCCACTAATTTTAATAGCTATTCTTCTAATGATTTTCATAATGGCTTACTTTAACACAGAATTTTTCATATACTACTCTCAATTAAAGGAGTTCACTGACAATAATCTTTTAAGATTAATGGGAATTGGTTTAATAATCATGGGCATCTATCCTTTAATTCAATCAAAAAACATTGACAAGAAATACGGAGCTATTGTTCTTTTTTTAGGAGTGGTTTTACTCTTAAGAGGATTGATTGATATTGAATATAATGTGCAAACTTTCTATGCTTTATTCATTGGAGGAAATGATTATCTTCTAAATTTAGCTATTTTTTTAGCTCTTTTATATGTTATAATAAAAATTTTATTCGAATCTGTTAAATTGTATAAGCAAAGGGATAAATCATCAATAGATAGAGAAATTGAATCTATAAAAAAACTCAGAGGAAGTTATGTTAGTGGAGAAATAAAAAGTTCAAAAACCACAACAATAGCTAAAAATAAAGATATTTTTAATAAGATTAAGTATAATAAATCTGATAATAATATTAAAGACAATAAAAATCAAAATAAAAACAATCAAGATTAAAATACTTTCATTGATTAAAACTTTGTTTAATAGATTTATTTATGTTAAAATACGATTATTGATTTAAAATTATTTAAAAGAAATTATTTGATTAAAATACAGGAATTCAAGTATATGGCAAAAAGCAATAAAACACTTAAAGATATTCTTGATGTTATAATATATGAAAATCCAGCTACTCAAGATGAAATAGCTGAAAAGTTAGGAGTGAGCAGACGATATGTAACAAAACTTCTTAAACCTTTAATTGATGATGAAATTGTTAAAAGAGCTTATATTCTTGATTTAAAAAAGTATGAAAAGTTTTCAGATCATTTTAACGATAGCATCATTTCTAAAGATCATTCTGCCACATTTTTAATCAAGGGCATGCTTCAAAAAATGTCAGAGCATGTTTCTAAACAATTAAAAATGGCTTTTGATTCATTAGTTGAAAATGATAAAGAAAAAGCAGAAATAGCTATGGAGATGGATCATACTACTAACAACATGTTTGAAAAACTCAGAACTTCTGTTGAAACAGTTGTAAGTATAGATCCTTATTCTCAATTTTCAAAAACTGTTACATTTAATGAGATTGCCTATGATTTAGAACGTATTGGGGATTACTCTGACCATTTTTCAAAGTTTGTAATTAATGAAGAATATGAAGTTAACGAAGAAGTGATGAAATTTTTAAAATCAATGTATAAAAAAGTTGATAAAATGATTTCTTATTCTATAGATGCTTTTTTAAATGGAAATTTAAAATTAAAGGGAGATTTAGTTGATTTAGAAGAAGATGTCCATAAATTACAAAAAAAAGCTCTTAACTGTATAGCTATTGAAATGGCCGAAAGTTCCTTTGAAGATAAAGATAGATCGACTTATTATATTTACCTTTCTCGGATTGTTAAATCATTTGAAAGAATTGGAGATATTTGTATAGAAATAATGGATGCAGCTACTGAACTTCACAAAAACATCCCAAGACCCACTGTTCCAAGATCACTACGAGATGAAAACTGATTTTTTTATTTAATTTTTTTTATTAAATTTTTTTTAATTTTTTTTAGTTATTTTCTTTTTTTTTAATTAATTTTATTTAAATATTGATAAAATATTTTAATATTTTTTTATTCTTATTTAAACATCTTAATTTTTTATATCCTCTTCTAATTATTATTATTTTTAAATATAATTATTATTAGTCATGTTTTTTTTTAAAAAAATCTTTTTTAATATTAAAATAAAGTATAATTTAAGTATAATATTATTTTTTTTTATTAAGAGTTTATTTTAGTCTAGAAATTATGTTGTTCAAAAATATTTCACTTTTTAGGAATAAACTTTCTCAAAGAATAGCTAATCCATTTTTTACCCATCATTTTGTTCATATTTTAGGAATAATAATTCACTAAGTAACAAAGTTTATATAGCTAAATGCAAACTTAAAGCTTGAGGTGAAAAATATGGATAATAAATTTATCATTGGAATTATAGCTGCTATTGTTGTAGTAGCTGCTTGTGTATTAGTTTTTAGTTCTGGAGGAAGTTCTTCAGGAACTATAGATATTGTAGGTTCAACGTCTGTTCAACCTGTAGCTGAAAAACTTGTAGAAAAATATCAAGAGTCTCACCCTGGTGTGAAGATAAATGTTCAAGGTGGAGGATCTGGTGTTGGTATTAAAAGTGTTCAAGATGGAACAGCTGATATTGGTACAAGTTCTAAAGATTTAAAAGATGATGAAAAGAAAGGATTAACTGAACATGTTCTTGGACAAGATGGTATTGTTATAGCGGTTAACAATCAAAATCCTGTTAAAGACTTAAGTACTGATCAATTAAAAGATATATTCTCTGGTAAAATTACTAACTGGAAAGAAGTTGGAGGACCTGATGCAAAAATCAATCTCATAACTCGTGAAGAAGGCTCTGGAACTTTAGATGCATTTATATCAATTGTCATGGGAAAAGATACTGAGATTAAATCTGATGCCATTGTTCAAAGTTCAACTGAAGCAGTTAAACAATCTGTTAAACAAGATCCTAATGCTATTGGTTTTGTATCTTATGCTGCCATGAGTGATGATGTAAAAGCATTAAGTATTAATGGAATAATACCATCTGAAGCAACAATAGCTGATGGAACTTACCAATTACAAAGACCATTTATATTTTTAGTTAAAGGAGAACCAACTGGTGATGTAAAAGATTTTATAGACTGGGTAATGGGTCCTGAAGGTAGTAAAATATTGGAAGAAGAAAAGATTGTAAAATTAACTAAATAATATTTAAAACTTTAATTAAAAATATTTAGGGTAAATTAGATTTTAAAAATATTATTATAATCAATAAAATCTGCCATGACTTTATTTAATTATTTAACTCTAAATAAAGTCTTTATAGATTTATAATATTTCTAATTTATCCTAATTTATAAAAATTTATTGATAATTATATTTTTAATAATGAGTAGCTATGATAAAAATTTTTTTATTAAAAAATAAATTATTTTATAATTTTATTTTTAATAATAATCTTAATATTTAAAGTTTTATCTTTAAAATCAATCAACTCTCTTTAAAATAGCTTTTCACAAATTGTCATAGCTATTTATTTTTCATTTATATTGTCATCTTCATGATAAACCTTAATTTTTAAATAGTCCTAAGTAGAATTAAGGTTAAGGTGATGATATGGACTCAAAATATAAAGCTGTAATTATAATTATTTTAGCTATTGGGCTTGCTTATTTATTAATAAATCCTGGTTCAAACTATGAAAAAATTGATATTGTAGGTTCTACATCTGTTCAACCAGTTGCAGAAAAATTAGCTAATGCCTTTATGGAAAATCATCCTGATATTAGAATTAATGTTCAAGGTGGAGGTTCTGGAATGGGTATAAGGAGTACACAACAAGGAATCGCTGACATTGGCATGAGTTCTAAAGAATTATCAGACGAAGAAAAAGAAAATATTACTGTGGTAGAGATTGGAAAAGAAGGGATTGTTATAGCTGTAAATAATGGAAATAATGTTTCAGACCTTTCTATTAATCAGATAAGAGATATTTTCAATGGGAAAATAACAAATTGGAAAGAACTTGGTGGACCAGATTTAGAAATCCATGTTATCACACGGGAAGAAGGTTCAGGTACAAGATCAGCTTTTGAATCTATTGTCATGGCTAACTCGAAAATAAAACCTGATGCCATTGTTCAAAGTTCTACTGAATCTGTTAAACAATCAGTAGCTTCTGACCCTGGAGCTATTGGATTTGTTTCTCTTGCACATATGAGTAATGATGTAAAAGCACTATTGGTAAATGGTGTTGAACCAACTGAGCTAACTGTAGCTAATGGGGAATATGAACTTCAAAGACCATTTTTATTGTTGATAAATGGAAAAGAAACTGGTGCTGTAAAAGAGTTTTTAGACTGGATAAAATCTCCTGCAGGAGTTAAAGTAATTAAAGATGCGAATATTGTTCCAACATAGCTTAAAATTTGAAGATCTTTAATAAATACTTTCAAACAAATTTAATACTTTAAAATAAATTGATACTTTCAAAATTAAATACTTTAAAATTAATTTAATACTTTAAATAAATTTATACTTAAAATAAATTAAATTCTTTCAAATAAATTTAATACTTTAAAATAAATGAAATATTTTAAATTAATTAAATTTTTTCAAATAAATTAATAATTTAAATTTTTTCAAATTAATTAAATCTTTTAAAATAAATTAAATATTTTCAAAGAGACTTTTAAAATATTAAAACTTTTATCAAATTCAAATTTAGTATTAAGGCATGAAAAACGTGAAAATAATAATTAGTTGAGGTTTATTATGGATAAAAATCAAATGTCTGAATTTTTCATTGAGAAAGCGCTTTTTATAACAGCTATTTTTTCTATTATAATAATTTTCATAATAATTTTATTTATCTTAATGGAAGGACTGCCTGCTTTTGAAGAATATGGATTTTTTAACTTTTTCTTTGGATTAACTTGGTCACCGAGTGATGGGGATTTTGGTGTTTTTGCAATGATCATTGGTTCATTGTTTGTAACTTTATTATCCCTTCTAATGGCAGTTCCATTATCACTCCTTTGTGCTATATTTATGGCAGAAGTAGCTCCTAATAGCGTAAGAAAGATTTTAAAACCTGTTGTAGAAACGTTATCTGGAATTCCATCTGTTGTTTATGGTTTTTTTGGTTTAATAGTGTTAGTTCCAATTATAAGGGAAAATTTTGGAGGCGCTGGTTTTAGTATGTTTACAGCTTCCATAATATTGACGGTTATGGTTTTACCAACAATTATTTCCATTTCTCAAGATTCCTTACGAGCAGTTCCTCAAGAGTATAGAGAAGCTTCTTTAGGACTTGGAGCAACAAACTGGCAAACAATAAAAAATATTATATTTCCTGCAGCTCTTCCCGGTATTGTAACAGCTATTATTTTAGGAATGGGAAGAGCTATTGGAGAAACATTAGCTGTGATAATGGTTGTAGGTAATGTTGTACAAATTCCAGAGTCTATTTTTGATCCAGTTCGTACTTTAACAGCGAACATAGCTATTGAAATGGGTTATGCTACAGGACTTCACTATAATGCATTATTTGGAACAGCTATTGTACTGTTTATAATAATCATGATTTTACTTCTAATTGCAAATTATATTCAATATAAATATAAGGTTGATATTGGAGGGGGTTACTTATGAGTAGCTTTCATATTGAGCACATGGAGCTGAATAGCTTTTTTATTGAGCAGATAGAGCTGAATACCTTTTTTATTGAGCAGATAGAGCTGAATACCTTTTTTATTGAGCAGATGGAGCTGAATAGCTATGAACTTTAGGATTTTATCTCCTAAAATATCACAGAAAATAATGAATGTAGTGTTTGTTATTTCTGGATTAATCACAATTTTGATTTTAGTTTTTATTTTAGGATACATATTAGTTATGGGACTTCCTGTGGTTAATTTGGATTTTATATTTTCAAACCCTATTGATTCTGGTGCAGAAGGTGGAATTTTCCCAATGATTGTTTCAAGTCTTTTTGTTACCTTCATTGCTGGAATTTTAGCTACTCCTTTAGGTGTAGGTGCAGCAGTATATCTTGTTGAATATTCTGGTGAGAATCGCTTGGTTAAATTAATAAGGTTTGGTGCCGAAACATTAGCTTCGATTCCCTCAATCGTATTTGGTCTTTTTGGACTAGCATTTTTTGTAGTATTTTTAGGATTGGGATGGTCCATCCTTTCAGGAGGTTTAGTTCTTGCAATAATGGCGCTTCCAACAATATTTCAAGTTTCTGAAGTTACAATTTCTTCAATACCAAGTTCATATCGGGAAGGTAGCTATGGTTTAGGTGCTACAAAATGGCAAACAGTTTATAGAGTTGTCTTACCTGCAGCTATTCCAGGAATAGTAACTGGAGTAATTTTAGGAATGACGAGAGCTATTTCAGAAGCAGCAGCAGTAATGTTTGCTGTTGGAGCATCTTTAGCTCTTCCATTGTCCATTTTTGATCCTGGACGACCACTTCCACTTCATTTGTATATTTTAGCTACTGAAGGAATTTCACTTGAAAATGCGTTTGGAACAGCAGCTGTTCTGGTTATAATTGTGCTTTTAATAACAATTATTACTAACTTAGCTGTTGATAGGTATCAAAATAAGATTATGGGTAGGTAGTAATTTAATAAAAATACTTTTGATGTATCATGAAATTGTTGAAATTTATTAAAATTTATAAAAATTTATAAAAATTTATTAAGATTTAAAAAAAGTTATTAAAATTTATTAATATTTTTTAATATTTTATTTAA
>WRNS01000054.1 GCA_009776495.1 Methanobrevibacter sp.
AATTAGTAAATTCTTTATAAATTTTTATAATATTTTATTACAATTTTTAAAATAATTATAATAATTTTGATTTTATCTAATAATAATCACAAATTGGTTAAAAAATGCTTTTAACAGATAAATATAGACCTAAACTATTTAAAGAAATAATAGGTAATGGGAAACAAAAAAAAGAAATAGAAAGTTGGTTAGAAAATTGGAAAAATGATATTCCCCAACCATGTTTACTCTTAATTGGTCCAGCTGGAACTGGAAAAACTAGTATTGCTCATATAATAGCTAGTCATTTTTCAGAATTCATAGAGCTAAATGCAAGTGATAAACGATCATTTGACATTATTATGAACACAGTGGGAGAGTCTGCTACAACACATTCTTTATATAGTAAAGAAAGGAAGTTAATCATTTTAGATGAAGTAGATGGTATCCATGGAAATGACGATAGGGGAGGAACTCGAGCTATTGGAAAGATAATAAAAACATCCAAGCATCCTATTGTTATGACTGCTAATGATTTTTATAGCAAACGATTAACAAGTATTAAACCAAAATGCCAAGTAATAAAGATTAATAAAGTACATACTAATTCCATCAATGCACTTCTAAAGAAAATTTGTAAAGAAGAAGGTGTTGTTGCAGATCCAATAGCTATAAAGGAATTAGCTAAACGTTCTAATGGAGATATGAGATCAGCTTTGAATACTCTACAGGTGATAACAGATAAGGATAAAAAACTCGAATTATCTGATTTAGATATTATAAGCTCAAAGGATAATACAAATAATATTTTTGATAGTGTTCGCAGGGTCTTGAAAAGTAAGAGCATAGATAAAATTAAAAAATCTCTGATGTTAGATGAGGATCCTACACTTGTGATGGAATATATTGCTGAGAATATACCAAGAGAATATGAAAAACCAAAGGAAATTAAAAAAGCTTATGAAATGATTAGTGAAGCTGATTTTTATTTTGGTAAGGCTAGATCCACTAGAAATTATACATATTGGAGATATGCAACTGAGTTCATGGGCTTAGGAGTAGCTTTAGCTAAAGACGAAACTTACAAAAAGTTTACAAGGTTAACTGGTTCAATGGCCTTTACCTTGATGGGAAGAACTAGAGGAAAAAGAGCACTAAGAGATAGAATAACTGATAAAATGTCGAAAAAGCTTCATGTTTCCAGTAGTGTAGCTATTTCCATGTTTCCCGAAATGGAAATTATGTTTGAAAACGATGAGGTGGCCTATGAAATAGCTAGTTATTTGGATCTGGATGATGATGAGATAAAGAGATTTAGGAAAAAGAAAATTCCTAAAAAAGTCATTAAGCTGATGGAAAAAAGAAAGTTAGAGGAAAAAGCTAAATCTAAAAAAATAAAAAGATCTTCATTTGAAGTAGCTACAAAAATAGATGATAAAATAGATGTTGATAAAATAACAAAATCTAAAAATAATAATGAGGAAAATATCAGCAAAACTGAAGATTTAAGTACACAAAATGAAGAAAAAATTGAGAAAAAGAAAGAGGAAGATTCAGCTCAAAAGTCTCTATTTAGTTTTTAATCTTTTCAAGATTTAATATTACAATTTTTGATACTTTTTAAGTTTTTTTAAAAGTAAAAAAAGATTCAGCTTAAGAATATTCATTCGTTATAGTATTGAATTGTCTTTTTAAATCTTTGCATAAATCTAATCCTAATTTACACCTTTGTAGCGATTCAAAAATTCTTCATAAATTTTTTTTGAATTGAGTTTCTTGGCAGAATTGTTTTCAATTTCTTCTGCTCTATTATCATCACTCATAGTTATAAAGTATGTTACTTCATCGTGATTAAATCCAAAAACATTTGCTTCTATCAATTCCTGAAAAGCTGCGGTAACCGTTTCAAAAAATAGTTCAGTTAATCTGGATTCTTCGATTAGTGCTACAAATTGTTCATATGTTTCATCAGGCGTTTGATTCGGGTTTTGTTTACTTATTTGATCATATATTGAACTTTTATTTTCATATAATTCATCACTGAGTCTTGCTAACTGACTATCTCCATCGGAATATCCCCATTCACTAGGATTCCATTTTGTATTAGGATCATAACCTTCATTTCCATATTTTGCATCTTTCTTTTTCAAAAATTCGTGAGTATTTACCCCAAGCCATAGTGTAATACAGTCACTGTCAGTTTCAAATGCAACTGCATAGGGCTTTTCATCTTCAAATTCTTCTCGCATTTTTGGGAATTGATTAGTCACGGCTTCTATAATTTTTTCTTTAACCTCTTGAAAAAAAGTCTCCATAAAATTTCTCCATGATAATAATTAATTATAATAATATGCATTTTTATGGCTTATACCCAACAGCTAATTGTTATTTTTAAATTATATCCTGTATTTCACACCTATAAAATCTTTTAGATTATCATCTTGAAAATTTTTCAATGAAATTAGCTGATTTTAATATATTTTCTTTATATTGAGGAACAAGTTCATCTAAAAATTCCATAAATGAATTAGCTATAGTTTTTGAATTATTTTCATAATTTAAAATATTATTATAATTATTAATATTATTTAATTTAATCTTTTTATTTTCATTATTTTTAAAATTAAAATTATTATCTGAAAGATTTTCAAAAAATAAGTTAATCCATTCATTTGAAACATTTATAAATGGATAAATAATTATATTATTATTTTTATCATTATTTTCTAATTTATCATTTTTTATTTCATTTCCTGAAAAAATAGCTGATAAAATCGATTCTACTTCCTCATTTAAAGTTAAAGAAGAAGCTATAGCATTAATATTCTTTTTTTCATTTATAGAAATATCCTTATTTTCATTTTTAGAAATATTCTTATTTTCATTTATCGATGAATCATAATTCAATTTAGAAATAGCTTCATCCATTGATGTAAAATTAGATTCAAATATAGTAATACCATATTTTCTCAAATATGGCTCTAACACAATTTCCAGTAGCTCATCTATTTTGCTTTGAGGTTTTAAAAGAAGGATATTATCTTTAGGATTTAATCTATCAGATAATATTTTGGAAGACCTAGCACAAATTTTTTGAAAAATAGTAGATCTAATGATTTCAATTTCAGGAAAATATTTTTTAAAAGTTTCTTCTCTATTTTTTGAAAACTTTGAAAATCTAACATTGTTTATATAGATGGTATTTGGTGTGTAGCTAATGTATCTAGTATCAATTCCTATGATTTTAAGTAGCCTTAAAACTTTATTTTTATTGTTTATATCAATAAAATCTGTATTAATCCAATAATCTTCTTGAGAAGGATATTTTCCATCCATTTTATCGTTTCAGTATTTTATGTTATATTAAATTTTATTAAGAAATTAATCATATTAAATTAAATTTTATTAAATTATAAATTATATGAATCAATGATTAACTTATTTTATTTTATCCAAAAGAGCATTTTCCATAATTTCAATTGGAGCTTCTACACCAGTCCATATTTTAAAATTCTCGGCTCCTTGATATAAAAGCATTTTTAATCCAGAAATAGTCGTGGCATTAGCTTTTATAGCTTCTTTAAGTAAAACTGTTTTTTGAGGATTATAAACAATATCATTCACGATTAAATCAGGGTGCATATCTTTTGCAGTAGTTACTGGTTTGTCATTTACATTAGGGTGCATTCCTATAGGTGTTGTATCGATTAAAATATCCGCATTTTTCAAATATTCATGAAGAGATTCGATTCCTCCATGGTTGAAATTTAAGTCAATGTGTGAGAAGTCTAGGGATATATTATCTATCTTAGAGTTATCTTTAAAATTAGCTGAAAGAAGGGTTTTAATATCGTATAAAAGTGATTTTGCCTTATTTATACTTCTGTTTACAATGGTTAATTTATTAACATTTGAAATAGCTATTTGAAAAGCTATTGCTCTTGCAGCTCCTCCTGCTCCAACTATCACCACATTTTTATCTTTTAATTTAGATACTTCTTCTATGGCTCGCACAGCTCCAATACAATCGGTATTATATCCATAAGACTTTCCTGATGAAAATTTAATGGTATTTACAGCGCCTATTAAATTGGCCAAGACGTCAAATTTATCAATTTCATTTAAAACTTTCCTTTTATGAGGAATAGTAACATTAAGGCCTTTTATATTCAAGGCTTTGGCTCCAGCTATTGCAGACGACAAATCTTGTTTTTTCACATTAAATGGAACATAAACATAATTCAATTTCAATGATTTAAAAGCTGCATTAAACATTGTTGGAGAAAAACTATGTTCTATGGGATCTCCAATCACACCAACAATCTTTGTAGCTCCATTTATCAAGTTAACACCTAATTTTAATTTATTAAATTGAAAATATAATCTAAGAAAAACTTTTTATTTTATAATTTATAATACTATTTATTATTTTTTTAATTAATTTAATTTTTTTCATCAATATAAAATTAAATTTTTTATTAATTTAAAATTTTAATATTTCAATTTTTAAAATAAAAATTTTTAATTGAAATATTCATATATTTATTACTTTATTAAATTTGTTCAATTAAATTAACTTTTTACGATTTTTCATATAATTTAGTTGATTATAAACTAATAATTCTTATATATATAATTATATAAAGTTTAATCAATAAATTATTATTGTTTAATTTTTAAGATTATAACTAAATTTATACATTGTGAGAAGGTCATTTTAAATAAAATAAAAATTTATCCTGATTAAATGGAGGAATATAACTGATTTTTACAAAGCCGAGAGGAACAAGAGATTTCCTTTTTGATGAAATGAAGGAACGCAAAAAGGTAGAAAATATTTTAAGAGATACTTTCGAAGTTTATGCTTATCAAGAAATAAAAACCCCTTTATTTGAAGATTTATCTCTTTTTACTACAAAATCAGGTGAAGAAATTATAGATCAACTATATAATTTTAAAGATAAATCAAAAAGAGAAATAGCTCTTCGTCCAGAATTGACAGCTCCAGTAGCTAGGCTATACTTAAATGAAATGCAAAAAACAGCTAAACCCATAAAATTATATTATTTTGGTAGTTGTTTTAGATATGAAAGACCTCAAAAAGGACGATTTAGACAATTCTGGCAGTTTGGTTGTGAATTAATTGGAGCTAATTCTCCTGAAGGTGAAGCAGAAGTTATAGCTATGGCCGAAGATTCTCTAAACAAATTAGGAATAGCTACTGCAGAGATACATATAAACCATCTTGGAATAATAAGAGGGCTTTTTAAACACTTTAATATTGATGTTGAAACTCAAGAGAAAATAATGACTTTAATTGATAAAGGGGATAAAGAATTACTTAAAAGTCGACTCCTAGCTAATAATGTTAATATTAATGATAATGAGAATAAGAATAATAACAATAATGAAAATTCTATTGAGCCATTGATTGATGATGAAAATTTAGCTAATATATTGATTAAACTTCTTGATTTCGTTGGCAAAGATGATGTATTAAAAGAACTTGAAAGTCTTTTAGGAGATTATGAGGAAACAAAAAATTCTTTGAATGAGTTTAAAGAGTTAATCACTTTACTTGAAAGTTTTAAAGTTTCAAATTATACTATTAATCTTGGAGTAGCTAGAGGTTTAGATTACTATACGGGCATAGTTTTTGAAATATATGTTCCAGAGTTAGGAGCTCAAAAGCAAATAGCTGGTGGAGGTAGCTATAACCTTGTTGAGATATTTGGAGGAGAAAAAATAGAATCAACTGGATTTGCTTTTGGTTTCGATAGATTGATGAATGCAATGGAAGATAAAAAAGATAGTAACTCAGTTGTGGATGTTTTCGTTGCTCCAATGTCCGATGAGACTAGGTTAAAATCATTTGAAATTGGTCAAATACTTAGAAACAAAAACATATCTACAGAAATTGATCTTTCAAGAAAGAACTTAAAAAAACTTCTCAATAGAGCTAATAAGTTAAATGTTAAATATGTAATTTTAGTTGGAAAAGATGATTTAGAGGAAAATAATGTTATGATTAAAGACATGGCTACTGGAAATCAGGAAACTGTAGCTATTGATAAAATTTCCGATAATATTAATAATTAATATTAAATTATCATAGTTTCTATCTTTAAAATTTCAAATTAATTAAATATGATTTTGAGAAAATAGCTAAGTTTATTAAAAAAAATTAGTGTGAGAATATGAATAAAAAAATTCTAGGAATCTTCCTTGTATTAATTATAGCTGTGGTATTATTAATAAGTCTAGGTGCAAGTGAGTTAGAACTCGAAAATGTTTTAAATAATGCACAAGCTATTTTTGAAAATGATTTAGGCATAATAGAACTTCATTTTATTGATGTTGGACAAGGTGATTCAACTTTAGTAATATTACCTAATGGAAAGACAATGTTAATTGATGCAGGAACTAGTGATAAAGGTTCGACCGTTGTAAGCTATATTAAAAGTTTGAATGTTTCAAAGATAGATTATTTAGTAATGACACATCCTGATGCAGATCATATAGGTGGTATGAGTAAAGTTATAGATAATTTTGATATAGGCAATATTTA
>WRNS01000055.1 GCA_009776495.1 Methanobrevibacter sp.
ATAAAAAAATAAAAACAATATAATAAATAAAGTAATAATAAAAATAAAATTAAAAAATAATAATAATAAAATAAATAAATAAAATATATATATATATAAAAAAAAAAAAAATGAAGTTTAAAGTTTTAATACTTTATTTACTTCATTTCACTTTCCATAATGAAACACCAGATTCTGAATGAACGGCTTCAAAGGAATCCTGTCCAAACCCACCAAGTATATACAACTTAGTAAAGGTAGAATATTCCAATTCTTTACTCATTAGTATTGAAAAGTANGTTCCATTATCACCGAAAACAAATAAGGTATGTTTTCCAGTTTTATCCAATGTTTCATTTCGTGTTAAANACCCATCCTCNACCAAGAACAATCTGTAAATTTTCACGGTTTCATTGTTGAGCATAGGTTTAAATTCCGTACCATTTGGATAGGTAATCGCNCTTCCATTAGGGTGTCTTGCTACAAAGGACACATTAGTTGAATTATTNTCTGAACCCTTTGTGATAATTGTTTGATAAAGCATATCACCTTCATCTAAATTGGTCACAATAGCTTGTTGCCGTCCTCCACTAAGATTTTTCATCTTGACAGGAATATCAGAAGATAAATAGGAATAACCTTCACTTTTTTGTGATTCAAAGTCCCAATTTCCAAAGTAAGTCCACCAATATGCTTTTTGTATAAGATCAGAACTTGCTACAAATATCACAGGTTTAGGGTTAGCTGGATGGGAATATTTTAACACCGCATCGGCTTGAGTCGAGCTTAACTTATATTCATTAGTCATTATTGTTTTAGCTTCTTCTTTTGAAAGAGGTAAAGTTTTTTCAAGAATTTCAACAGATTTACCCGTGTTATTTGTATACTTATCCAAAGTGATAAAAGCATTATCTCCTGAAGTAGCTAACATTGTAAATATTCCTGCGGATAATTCACTGTCATTTGTCGTCATTGCTTTACCAACCCAAAATGCTCGAGGAGTATTCTGAGAACCACCATCAAATGTAGTTGATCTATTAGCAGCTATTTGGAAAAGATAACCAAAATCCCACCAAGATGTTATTACTGTGTCTTGGCTTGTATTGTCTTTAATCCATAGCATTGAATCCCACATTGGATCACTGGTTCCTGGAATAGTATTTACAGAAGTTTGATAAGCTCCAGTAATAGATGGTGTAATAAAAGCCAATGTAATTATCAATATTACCACAGTCTTTTTTATATTAGGGTTAAAGGAAATTTTCTTAGAACCGTATATAGCTATTAGAGCGATAATTATTAAAATCAAAAATGAAAATGCCCCATACTCTCCCATGTTGGCTTGAATTGGGTAGGCTATACAAAAGGCCCCAATAGCAGAAATAGCAATCAATATATTGTCTTTATCAATTTTATTTTTAACATACGTCACTGCATATCCAACGAATATTCCAGTACATAAACCTACTGGAATTACAAATGCTAATATAAACCTTGAACCTTGGAAAAGAGCTATAGTTGTTAGTCCTAGCCATACAAAGAATAAGGTAGTGTAGAGCAGAGTGTCACGTTTAGCTTTCTTTAGCTGATCAATATTATTAAGACTACTTAAATTAGAACCTAAAACTGGTATTTCCTCTTCACCACTTTTTGATTTAAAAAAGGATTGGTTTTGGTTTTTTGAAGCTTTTCCTTTTCTATTATTTCCAACTGAACGAAGCTTCCAAAGTCTTTGAGCAAATATAAATAACATTATAAGAGTTGCAAAAAATGCTAATATGCCACCTATACCATTTATAACTCCTCCTTGATTGGATAAAAGAGCTCCCCATATTCCATTATAGAGAATAGAAGGAACTTGAAGCTCTCCAACTGAAATCATAACATTTGGAAATGATGTTGTCTGAGCCATAGCTTGAAGTTGAGTTGATCCAGCTAAAGTCATGATTGAATTTATAACTGTTTGAAGGTTTCCAGTAACTGTTACACCTATAAAACCTAAAACAAGCATTAATAAAACTGAAAATATTTCTCTTTGATTTACAAGCCATGTTAATTTATCAGGGTAGTCTTTAATTGGTTTTATGACATCTGTTTTCATTAAAAAGCCAGCTATTAGATATACTATGACAAATATGACAAGTAATGCAACATAAAAGATATAACCTTGCCATGACATTGAAAATAGTAGAATAGAAGCTAATGAAAGCAAAGCAAAGATTATTCTATATTTTAAATTATCATTTCTAATACTCTCTATAAAGAAGAGAACAACAAAGATTGGTAAGACTACTTGGAACATATCTGTATCAAAGAACCCTGCAAAGGTGTGCCCAAAGTAACTCGGTGCAAGTGTAATAATTAATGCTGCACTAATTGCACCATAGTCATTCGAGATTCTTCTAACGAATATATAAGCAGGAATCGCTCCAAGTGGAGCTATTATGGCTCCTGTCCAAAATGCAACTTCTTTTAAAGGCATGTCTGAAAAAACATTAGCTAAGTAATATAAGAAAGCCGTTACATATGTAATCATTGGTTCATATTCGGCAGACAGCCCTTCTGGACTATAACGGAGAGAATCCCAAGGAGATCCCTCATCGTTAACTGTATTTCCGAAGCTACCATTTGTAATAAAATTTTGTGTTAAACGTAAATTATAGTATGAATCCATTTCACTAAAGTAAGGAAGACCCGTTGAATCAATAAAAACGCTTTTTTGTTCTTCTGGAATAACTGACAAATTATAAGAATTTGCCCGTAATAAGAATACAAATAAGACTATTATTGACACGATAGCCACTGTCTTTAGTATTGTTATAGTTTTCTTTTTATCCATAAAAAGCCTCTTAGGTATTTATTTATAAATTAATAAAAATTCTTATTTAATATCTCAACAATCATTTATTTAAAATATTTGAATTTATAATTTAATTAAAAATTGATTAAAAATTTTAAAATTGATATAAAATTTTAAAAAATCCATAAAAATTTTTAAAATTAAATATCTCTTAATTTTTTATCTAAAACTTTTTTTTATCATACATTTTTTTCTATACTTTTTTTTAATTTCAATGATTTAGTATATTAATTTTTTCACTTTGAAAAATTCTTAGCTCTTAAATATTAGTGGGTTAAATTTGATATAGTGAAATTATAGGTTGGAAATGACACGAATTTTCCTATAAACATATCATATATTAATCTAAAATTAAATACGAAGGATTTCTAATCTTAACAATAGTAACATTGTCATCATCTGAGAAAGAATAATTTACAAATTTTGCTGTGCCCATCCAATTAGGTATAATGACTTTTGATTCCATACCCTTATTTTTCACAATGAAATCATCTTCTGAGCTACTCATTAGGTTATTACTCATAAAAGGTAATGCCAACATACCAATCAATCCGATTATGGCGAAACCTAAAATTATTTTATTTTTTCTTTCTTGTATTTTGAATTTTTCTTCTTTAATTTTGTATCTGCTCTCTTTAATTTCTGTTTCAATTAACTCTTCAACCCTTTCTAGTTCTAAAGTATTTTGCTCTATTTGCTGTTTTAATTTGGTTTTTCTTATTTTAAGTCTCTGCAGGTAATTTGTTTCATTTAAAGCATTTTTTATAGCTTTTTCTGCCAATGCACTAATATTCAATTTATTGTCTTTTGCTTGCTTTACTAAGTTTTCATCAATTGTTATCGATGTTTTTTTTTTAATCTCTCTCACCTCTTAAGTAAGTAAAAACAAAGTAAATAACTATTAATCTCAGATGAGATAAAAAAATAGAAGATTTTTACAAAATTTTTCATTATTAATTATCATTATTATTCATTAATATAATTATTCATAATAATTATTATAATTATTTCTTAATATTATTATTATTCTTTATTATTATAATTATTCCTTAATTTAATGCTCATAAATATTAATTATTCATTAATAATTATCCATTATTCCTTTTTTGTGAAAAGTCAGTACACAATTTTTTTCTATTGTAAAAGATACAAATTAATTACTATGCTTATAGTAAGTATAGTATACGCACTATAAATATATTTCCATTTTTATAATAAATGAATAAACTAAAAAATAATTCTAGAAATTTAAAAAAAAAATAGATGTTAGTTAATTCTTTGAAGTTCAAAAGATAGATGTTAGTTAATTCTAGAAATTAAAAAAATATAGATGTTAAATAGCTATTTCTTTTCATTAGATATTTTTTCTAGCTCATCTAATGAACAAGTGAATTTACATTTAGGAAATCCACTACACCCAACAAAATCTCCATATCTGCCTGATCTTTTAATTAAATCATTATTACATTCGGGGCAAGTTCCAACAATTTCGGGACTTGATGTTTTAATATTTCTTCTTCCACATTTTGGATCAAGGCATGCTTGTTGGCGAGGTTTACCATATGAAATCATGGATAAACCACATTTTTCACAAGTTTTCTTTAAAATAGTAGCTCCTTTTGGTAAGGAGTATGAAACATTACAATCAGGAAAGTTAGAACATCCTACAAAATGGCTTTTATTTCTTGGAGAATATCTTGTAATAAGATCTCCACCACAAGCACACTGTCCAATGATTCTGCTTTCTTCATAAGCATCATAAAGTTTTTCACCAATTTTAGATTCATTATTTTTAATGTCGTCTAAAATAGCTAATACTTCTTTTTTTCCTTTATCAATAATTGCTTGCTTGGTTGTTTCATCGGCCATTATGCCTTCTAAGTCTTTTTCAAATTGACGAGTTAATTCTTCACTAGTTAAATTTTTACAGTACTCCCTAAGATTGTCTATAATATTTTCTCCTAATTGATTAACTTCGATTTTTTTCCCAGTGATATATTTTCTATCATATAACTTAGCTATTATATCTGCTCTTGTAGCTTTTGTTCCAAGTTCTCTTTTTTCCAATTCTTTTATAAGAGATGCTTCATTGTATCTTGCAGGAGGTTTAGTTTCTTTTTCTTCAGAAATGATTTTTTCACATTTCAGAATATCTCCTTTTTTAATCTCTGGAAACTCATCATCTTCAATCTTACGGAATGGGTAGTGTTCTAACCATCCCATATATGAAACTCTTTTTCTTCCAAATGAAAAATCTTCATTAGCTATTTTAAGCTGAGTTTTCATTGATTCCATTTTTGCATTTTCAGAAAAAACACTAATGAATCTGTAAACAATTAATTCATAAATTTTAAGTTCATCTTTATCTAATTTTTTAGGGATGGTTCCTGTTGGATGAATAGCTGGGTGAGCAGCATCTTCTTTTTTACCTTCATTTGGTTTTAAGGTTTTTGGAAGTTTGTCGATATGNTCCTTAAATGTGGAGCTAATAGATAATTCTTTAAAGATTTTTTTAAATTCTAAGCTTTCNGGAAGNTTTTGGGANGATGTACGAGGGTAGGAAGCATATCCTTCGGTGTAAAGGTTTTGAGCTATTACTTGTGTTTTTTTCGGACTAAATCCAAANACTCCATAGGCTTCAGANTGAAGTCCTCCTAAATTAAAAGGAATAGGAGGTTTTCTTGTTGTTTCTGTAAGTTTTACATTGNNAACAAGAGCGTCTTCTCCTTGACACTTTTCAAAGATTTCTTTAGCTACTTTCTCATCAAAGATTTTACCTTTTTTATGGTCTGCGATTATTTTNCCNTCAAGCATAGCTTTTATCATCCAGTAAGGNTCTGGAACAAATTTTTTAATTTNTTTTTCCCTATCCACCAAAATAGCTAAGCTCGGAGTTTGAACCCGCCCAGCGGACAATTTTAAAAACTTAGACTTAGCTTTTTTAACTGACTGCATCAAGGCTCTTGAGATATTGACCCCAAAAAAGTAATCGAGTATGTGTCTAGCTATTCCACTATCCACTTGATGAATATCCACATCAATCATGTTGTCGTATGCTTTAAGGATATCTTTTTTAGTAAGTGTGGAAAATTTCATTCTAGCTGCATTGTCAACTGAAGCAAGACCACAAGCATATATTAAGGCATTGTAACCAATCAATGTTCCTTCAATATCGTAATCACATGCATGTATAAATTTATCAGCTTTTTTAGAAAACTTTTTTAGAGCATAAACATAATCTTTAACATATTTTTTATTTCTATCTATATCATATATTGGCACCCAATCCAAATCGAAAAATACCCTTTCCCTTGGATTTTTCGGAGTTAAAGAATATAAGTGGCCTACTGCAGATAAAATGGTGATTTTTTTACTTTCTTCTTCTATTTCCCAGTAAGCAACCCTTTTATTATATTTTTTCTTTTTGGCATTGGATGATAAAGCCATAGCTATTTTTTCAGATGATTTTGGCTTTTCACAAACAATTACTTCGTGCATGATATCACATTGAACTCATAAAATAAACTTTTTTTTAAAATAAAAAGTATTCAAAATTTAAAATAAAAGATATTCAAAATAATAAATCTTTATTTTTTTTACCATTAACAATTAATAATTTTTTTATCTTATAATATTTACTATTAAAATAAAATTATTTAAATTATTATTATATATTTTGTGATATTCAAAAATT
>WRNS01000056.1 GCA_009776495.1 Methanobrevibacter sp.
CTGATTTTTCTAAAATATTCTTTATAAATTTAAAGTATACTTGAAAATAATCATAATATTTATATAATATTATAACATAATTAATTTTATCAAATTAACTTTATAATTTTTAAAGTTTATTTAATTTATTGATTTAGTGTTTTTAGCTTTGTATTTTTTATAAGGTTATTTAATTTATTGAAAAAATCAGGTAGAAATGATGGGATTAGAAATTGATTATATTGCACATGAAAATAATTTGAAAGATATAAATCCTAATGTAAAAATAATCATTTCATTCTTTTTAATGATTTTAGCTATTTTAATTAATTTACCTATTGTGTCTATTTTAATCACTGTTGCAATAGCTATTATTTTACTGACAGTAGCTAAAGTCCCACTTAGATTTTATCTTAAGTTTATTTCTATTCCTTTCGGGTTTTCTTTAATAACCTGTATTTTTCTGGTTTTTTTCTTTGGAACTGGTCCTGTTATTTTTGACACAGGTTTTTTTAATATTGTAGTTCGATCTGATGCCTTAGAATTAGGAATAACTACGTTTTTTAGAACATTAGCTTGTTTTTCCTCTTTAGGATTTTTATCTTCTACAACACCTATAGCTGAAATAGTACACAGTTTATCTATTATTAAGATTCCTCAAATATGTATTGAAATAGCTTTACTCATGTATAATAGTGTTTTCATATTTTTAGATCAAATTGAAGTCATGACCAATGCTCAAAAAACAAGACTTGGTTATTATGGATTTAATAATTCTTATAGATCATTTGGTCTTTTAATTTCTAATCTTTTCTTCAAATCATTAGAAAAAGGAGAACAACTTCAACAAGCTTTAGATTCAAGAGGATATACTGGTTCTATACCTAAATATTCAGCATAACTTTTAAATTCAAGATAAAATTCTCTAATTAGCTGATTTTCTATTGTTTGTTATCTATTCTGTATTATATTCGACATTATATAAAATTTATTAAAATTATTCTTTTAAATTTTCAATAATAATAAATATCATAATAAATATAGTATTTAATGTTAATTAATGTTTTTCAAGTTTAAATTAGCTATTTTGAAATTAGGTTTTTAATTTTGGTGAGAATAGTGAATGTTATAGAAGCAAAAAATATAACTTATTTGTATCCTGATGGTACTAAAGCCCTAAATAATATCAATTTTAATGTTAAAAAGGGGAATATAGTGTCATTGTTAGGTAACAATGGAGCTGGGAAATCTACACTATTTTTACACTTTAATGGAATTTTCCAACCATCTTCAGGTGAGATAATAGTTGATGAGAAAATATTAAAATATGATAAAAAAAGTTTACTTGAACTTCGTCAAAAAGTTGGAATTGTTTTTCAAAACCCTGATGATCAGCTATTTGCTCCCACAGTAGAAGAAGATGTAGCTTTTGGTCCATTAAACATAGGACTAAGCCAAGAAGAAACAAAAAAGAGAGTATCAAATGCTTTAAAGAAAGTGGGAATGGAAGGTTTTGAAAAAAAACCTCCTCATCATTTAAGTGGCGGTCAAAAAAAGCGAGTAGCTATTGCTGGAATATTAGCTATGGCTCCTGAAATAATGGTTTTAGATGAACCTACATCAGGTCTTGATCCTAAAGGAGCTTCAAACATACTTAAACTGTTGTATGAACTAAATAACGAAGGAATGACAATTATAATCTCTACTCATGATGTTGATCTTGTACCTTTATACTCAAGTAAAGTCCACATTATCAAAGATGGAGAAATTATAAAAGAGGGAACTCCTCATGAGGTTTTTGATGATGTTAAAACAATAAGAGAAGCCGATTTAAGACTTCCAAGAATAGCTCACTTAATTGAAATTCTAGAAAAAGAAGACAATATTAAGATAGCCGACTCTTTCCCTCTAACAATTGGTCAAGCCCGGAAAAAATTAACTGATTATATGAATAATAACCTTTGAAAAAAAATATCTCGAGTAATATATTTTTCATTTTTTTAATATATTTTTTATAATTTTAATATATTTTTCATTTTTATAATATATTTTTCATATTTTTAATATTATCCCTTATATAATTATTATCTAAACCTTTTTTCATGATAAATTTTATAAATAATATCTAGAATATTTATACTATAGAAGTTAATTTTTAATTTACTATTGTTGGTGAATGAATGAAAATCGGAATTTGTGATACAACCTTTGCTCGGTTTGATATGGGTGCAGCGGCTATTGATGAAATTAAAAAAAATGCAACTGATTTAAAGATTATAAGAGTCACAGTTCCAGGAATAAAAGATTTACCAGTAGCTTCTAAAAAATTAATCGAAGAACAGAATTGTAAAATTGTCATGGCTCTTGGAATGCCTGGTCCAATGGAAAAAGATAAGATGTGTGCTCATGAAGCTTCCACTGGCCTTATTCGAGCTCAGCTAATGACAAACACTCATATTTTAGAAGTTTTTGTCCATGAAGATGAAGAAGAAAATGAAACTTTACTTAAAGAATTAGCTGAAAATAGAGCAAGGGAACATGGTCGAAATTTAATTAAAATGGTTTTTAAACCAAAACAGCTAGAAAAAGAAGCTGGAATGGGATTGCGTGAAGGTAAAGAAGACGCAGGTCCCTTATAAATAGATAGTTTGTTTGAAGAAAATACATTTTATTTTAATTTTTATTTTAAAATATTATGTATAAAAAATTTTATAATTTTGATTTTTAATTTGGCTTTAAATTAAATTTTTTGAAATGTTATAATTTTGATTTTTAATTTGGCTTTAAATTAAATTTTTTGAAATGTTATAATTTTGATTTTAATTTAACTTAAAATTAAAACTTTTCAATTCTTTATAAGGTTTATCTGTTAAAAAACAATTAATATTTCTTATTTTGATATTATGGTAAGTATAGAAAGTCCAACAAGCGAAAATGGTGAATTTGATACAACAATTGATTCTAATCTTGAATCAAGAGATAATCAATCTGAAAGAGATTTAACAGACACAAAGGGAATTTTTTTAATCATACCTGCATATAATGAAGAAAAAACTGTTGGAGATATATTAGAAAAGATTATCAAGTTAAATTATAAAATAGTCCTTGTAGATGATGGATCAAAAGATAATACNTATAAAATAGCTAAAAAATTTAAGAGTAANTATCCAGAAAACATTTTTATTTATAGACATNTAATAAATAGAGGTTTAGGAGCTGCTTTGAAAACTGGAATGAATGGTGCATTAGAACATAATGCTAAGATTGTGGTTACCTTTGATGCAGATGGCCAACATGAAATAAAGGATATAGCTAATGTTTGTAAGCCATTAATAAATGGAGAAGCGGATTTTGTTATTGGTGCTAGACCCTTTGAAGATATGCCAGGTTCTAAAAATTTTGCAAATACAATGATGAATTTGGTTACTTTGATTTTTTATAAAACTAAAGTAAAAGATTCACAATCTGGTTTGCGAGCTTTTAAAGCTAATATAATTCCTGATTTAAATATTGTTTCTCAAGGTTATGGAGTTTCTTCTGAATTTATCAGAGAAATTAGAAACAATCGTCTTAAACTTGAAGAAGTTACAATTACCACGATTTATACGCCTGAAACTCAAGCTAAAGGTACAAATATTTTTGTAGGGCTTAAAATCATATTTAAAATGATATTTGACATTATTAAATAAGATAATTCTTTCTAAAAAGAAGATTATATTAAATAAATTAATTATAATTACTTTTATATAAAAAATTTAAGAGATGATATTATTTTTGGTGAAAATTTAATGCTATATCAAATATTAGTAGTTTTTATAGCTATTATAGCTGTTTTATTAGTATTTAATAGATATCATAGTAGAAAAACATCTTTACAAACTTTTATACTATGGTCCATATTATGGATATTGTTAGCTATTTTTGCAATTGTCCCTGATTCAATCACATTTTTTGCAAATTTTATAGGTATTGGCAGAGGTTTGGATTTAATATTAATTTTCGGACTAATTTTTGTTTATTATTTAGTTTTCCGCCTCTATTTAAAAATTGAAAAAATTGATCAAGACATTACTGAAATTGTAAGAAAAGTAGCTTTTGACAAAGAAAAAGAATTTAAAGATGATCTTGAAGATAAATGATTTTTTTTTTTTTTGGATGTTTCAAGGACTTTATTCCTTGGAAAATCTCAATTAAGGTTTTATCACGTCACTAGGAGATAAAAATGCTGTATTTTCAAGGATGCACATCAAGAAAAAAGTTAGAAAATATTTTTATTTCAACAGAAAAACTATTGAAAATAGCTAATGTGGATTATGAAGTATTAGCTAATGAAAATTGTTGTGGTTCTATCTTACTGCGAATTGGTTTTGACAAGGAGGCTAAAGAACTCATCAAAGAGAATATAGCTAATTTTCAAAATGAAAAAATTTTAGTATCCTGTGCAGGCTGTTATAAAACACTTAAAGAAGATTATAAAAAATTATTCGACGTTGATTTAGATATTATACATACTTCTCAATTATTTAAGAAATTATTCGATGAAAATAAACTCAATATTAAAAAACCCGATAAAATTGTCACTTACCATGATCCATGCCATTTAAGTAGACTTGAACACAAATTTGATGCTCCAAGAGAGCTAATTAAATCAATAGCTAATTTAAAAGAGATGGAGAATAATAGAGAAAATTCAAAATGTTGTGGTGCTGGTGGAGGAGTAAAATCCGCATTTCCAGAGATAGCTAATTCAATAGCTAAATCTAGATTAGAAGAAGTTGAAGCTACTAAATGCGAAACATTAATAACCACATGCCCTTTTTGTAAATTGAATTTGGATGAAAATTCATCTTTAGAAGTTTTAGATTTATCTGAGTTTCTTTTAAAAAATATAATTTAATAAGATAAATAATAAAAAAATAAATATCATTAACAAAAATTATAATAATAAAATAAAATTAATTTAAAATTTTAAAAATTATAATAATAAATAAAATAAATTTAATTTTAAAAATTATATGAATAATAAGTAACTATAGGGATGATTTAATTGAGGGATGAAGAGTTAAAAACCATGAGAAAATCTTTTCAAACTCTTTTTAATAGAAGGAAACAGTTATTAAATGATCCTGAAATAAAAAATCTCCAAGAAAAAGTCATAGAAATTAGAAAGAATTCCATTAATAATAATGAAGAACTTATTCAAATAGCTTGTCAAAACTTAAAAAATAATGATATAGAATGTTATTTTGCAAAAGATGGCAATGAAGCTAATGATATTATCCTTAAAATCATCAAAGAAGAAAATAATAAAATTAAAACTCATTCTAATACTAAAATAGCTAAATCTAAATCAAATACTTTAGGAAAAATATCTAAATCTAAATCAAATACTCTAATAAGAATAGCTAAATCTAAATCAAACACTCTAGGAGAAATAGCTATTTCCAAATTTTTAGCATCTCAAAATATTGAAATCATTGAAACAGATTTAGGAGATCGCATTTTACAACTTAAAAAAACCGACAATAAACCCACTCATCCAACAGGTCCTGCATCACATTTAGATGTCCATCAAATAGCTAAAATAATAAATAATGCATTAAAAACCAAGATTGAAGCTAATCCTAAAGCTATAATGAAAGCTGTTAAGGGTGATGTGTTAAAAAAATTAGCTAATTGTGAAATTGGAATTACTGGAGCCAATGCAATTACATGTAAGGAAGGGTCTATACTTTTAATTCATAATGAAGGAAATATATCCTTATTATCCCTTATGAAAACTCATATAATAGTAGCTGGAATAGATAAATTTATTCCAAGTTTGGAAGATGCAATGAGTTTAGCTAAATTAGAATCGGTTTATGCAACAGGAAAACTTACAACCTCTTATATGAATATTATTTCAGGACCTTCAAAAACAGCAGATATTGAAAAAAAACTACTAAAAAACATGTATGGTGCTTCTAAAATTGTGCTTATAATATTGGATAATGGAAGATCCATTGCTAATAGTGAATGTTTAATATGTATTGGATGTGGAAGCTGTATATTAACTTGCCCAGTTTATGACGCAGTTGGAAATGAATTTGGATTTAATTCATACTTAGGAGGGCGAGGAATAGCTATGGCAAGTTTTATTGAAGATGATGAACTTAGTTTCAAATCAGGGCTTTTCTACTGTACATTATGCGGCCTTTGCACCATCAATTGCCCAGTATCTATGCCTACAAGAGAGTTGATTGAAAAAATCAGGGCAAATTCACAAAAACAAGGATTTTATCCAAGATCACATGAAAGTATTAGGGAAAATATCCAAAAGAAAGGATCTCCTTATGAGTAACTTCTCTGATATTATTTCTGGATTTAGCTATACTATGAGTGGTAGTTTGTAATTATTTGTGAGCTAATTTTAATAATTATTTTTTTTTAATTTTTTCGCTTTGTAGAAATCATGTTTTTTTTGATTTTGATTTGAAATTGATTGAGTGTTGATTTTTTTTTAAAATTCTTGAATTGGGAAATTAATGATTTTAAAA
>WRNS01000057.1 GCA_009776495.1 Methanobrevibacter sp.
ATAATAAATTTGATTAGTTTCATTATTAATTTTTTTAAAAAATTAAAAATTAGTAATTTTAATTAGCTTCATTATTAATTTTTTTAAAAATAAAAAATTAATCAAAAATTAATACAAGTAAAAAAATTAATTAAAATTTAAAACAAATAAAAAAATTAATTAGGTATTTTCGATTATGAAGATTCTGCACTAAATTCAGATAATAGTGTAGCACATTTATTGAGAGTTGTATAATCCAGTATTGTTTTTTCATTAGCTATTTTCGTAAGTAATTCTTCTAAAAACAAATCTTCATCGCTTAAAACTATGTTAATGATTGAAACTTTTTTGTTAATAAAACAAGTGAGAGGTTCTATGTAGAACTTATTTAATCCATTTTCACCTAAGTATTCGATTAAATTTTTTGTTAATTGAATAGATTTTTGTTTTATTTCATTATTGTCATCAAACTTAGATTTTTCTTTTTTGTCAAAATTTAAGATTCTGTCTCTATTAACATTAATATCTGCTTTTTTAAATGATGAATATGTAGCTATAGCTAATGATGGCTTTTTGTTGTTCTTTTTAGTTTTGTATTTTTGACTTAATATTGTAAAGATTCCTGTTGGACCAATTACAACATGATCAATTTGTGATTTTGCATTAGGTAACTTTAGATAAGTAAGCACGTAAAAATCTTTAGGTAGTGTAAGTAATTTTCCTCTAACCAATTTTTCTCTTTCTTTAGAATCTCTGTGTCTTTTATTAAAAACCAAACCAATAATAAAAATAATAAATCCTATTGCAACAAATATAATGCTGATAATTCTTCCTGGACTTGTTAAAAATAAATCTATCATACCAACAAGAGCAATTATAAGTCCAAGTTCGATGAATAAATCATGGGATGTTTTACCTTTAATTTTAGGATTGAGAACCAATTCTCGTTGATTATTTTCTAATTTTTCTTTAGAAGTGGGTGGTTTTTCTGAAGTGGGGGGTTTTTCTGAAGTGGAAGGTTTTTTAGAAGTTTTCTTTGATTTATCCTGATCGAAGGTTTTAACTTTTTTAGTTTCTTCTTTTGGTTTTTTTTCAGTCTTTTTTCCCACTTTAGAAGATTTTTCATCTTTAATTGCTGACTCGTTTGTAATTTTATCTTTATTGGCTGGAGAAATCTTCTTAGAATCTTCTTTATTTTTCCGAGTTAATTTTTTAAAAAAACCTTTTTTTTCTTCGCTATATTCGTTTTCCACATTATTTAAAAAGTCTTCCCGAAGAGATCCTCGCAAATTTGATTCTTCGATGGCTTCATTGTTTCGAGCATCTAGCTTATCAACAGTATTATCATCAATCTGATTTTTACTTTCATCTAATTCTTGGTTTAATTCATCATTAACATATCGTAACTCCCCATAACAACTAGAACATTCAAATTCATTTACATTATCCGCATGATCTAATCGATATTTTAATCCACAGTTCGTACAATATACTAATTCAGAATCTTTTAGATCATCTTTAGGAACTGAAACACTTTTTCCTGATGAAGTATCAGGATAACTTTCTAAAAACTCTAGATTCCCGGCACAAGCAGAGCATTCATAATCTCTAACATCATCGTCATCATCTAGTTGATACTTGGCACCGCAGTTCTTACATGAAACTACTTTCATTTTATCCTCATTCATAAAAAATTTTATCAGGTAAATATAAGGCAAATAAAATCTATTTAAACAAATTAATTTTTATATAATAATTTTTATACTAATTTTAATATAATAATTTTTATACTTTCATTTAATTTAAACGTTACCCTAAATAAATTTAATTGAAACAGTTCTATAAATAATTCACTTAAAAAAATAGAGGATATTTAAATATAGTAAAAATATGGTATTGCAAGTTTAAAGTTCTCAAATTTAATATTTATATCGTTGAAATTCAAGTTTTACAAATAAAAAAAATTGGAAAAAATAGTTTTTTTTATTCCAAAACAGAGTTATAAATATTTTTTATTTGCTTTTCTATGGAATTCCAATTGTATTCCCTTTCAATTAATTTCCTACCATTTTTTCCAAACTTTTTAATTAATTTTTCATCAACCAACAGCTTTTTAATAGAGTTTGCAAGATCTTTTTCATCGTAATCACATGAAAATCCTACATTATTATTTACCCAATTATGAATATGGTTATTTTTAGTTAGAACCAATGGTTTCTCACATGCCATAGCTTCAAGCCCACTGGTTGTAAATGATTCATATTTAGAAGGCATTACAAAAACGTCAGCATCAACCATAGCTGATTTTTTATCATCTTCAAATAAAGGTCCTGTTAAAATAATATCCTTTTTTAAATCTAGCTGCCCAATAAGTTTATTCAATTCTTCTAAATATCCATCGTCTGGTCCAACAATAGCTAATTTTAAACCAGAAATATTTTTTAATTCAAGATTCAATTGATTTTTCAGTAATTTAAAAGATTTTACTAAAAGTTTTAATCCTTTAATCCTATGAATTCTCCCAATAAATAAAATTAATTTCTCATCATTAGCTATTCCATACTTTAAGCGGAATATTCCTTTTGAAGGTAATTTTTCGTATTCTTTTAAATTAACACCTAAAGGAACAATTTCAATGTTTTCCTCCTTAACACCCATTTTCAAATATTGTAACTTTTCGATGTCAGTTAATGCCAAAACTTTTGAAGCATTATGGAGAATTTTAAAACCCCACATTTTATCGAAAATTTTTTTGAGAGATTTTTTTTGAAAAAAAGGAAGGACAGAACCATGAGCTTGGAGGACATATGGAACATTATTTTTAAAAGCATAGTGGCTAGCTATGATAGCTAATGAATGCCTATGTTCATGGATATGTAGCACGTCATATTTTTTTATCATTTTACCTGCCTTAATTGGCATTGCATATGGGGTGTCAATTAAAAGTGATGATTTAAGATGATTTGATATATTTTTAAAGTAATATGTTTTTATTCCATTAACATTCACTTCATTTTTTTCCTTAAATTTTAAACGCTTTTTACAGCTATCTGTTGTAAAAACAGAAACTCCATTTCCTTTTTCTTCCTGCTTTATAGATAGTTGATAAGAAGCATTTACCACGCCTCCTGCACTCAAACAAGGATAAAATGTTGGTACAATATGCAGAATATCCATTTCAACACCGAAAACATCAAGATGATAAATCATTACACTTTTAATAATTAATTCCTATTTCAAATAAATTAGTTTCTATTTCAAATTAATTAATTTCTATTTCAAATAAATTTATGTTAATAATTATTATAAGTGTAAACTTAATAGTATATAAAATATTTAAAACAAAATTATTAATACTTATTTGTATGAAAAAAGTTAATAAAATTATTTCAATTTTAAAAAACTATTATAGGGAATGTTTTAAAAAATTTATAAAAGAATTAAATTTAATCATATAAAAAAAAAAATTTTTAGAAAATTATATACTATTCTTTTAGAAAATTATAAACATTTTTTTTAGAAAAATTGCACAATTTCATTTGCTTTAATTTATTGGAGGATAATTCTTGAATAATCTAAGTAAAATAGATAAAATAAAATCATTTCTAAATTTGCATGAAAATAAATTATTCATATTATTTTTAATCATGTTTTTTTCCATCGTAACTGTTTTAGTAATATGGATAAATTCATCTCAAGGAATATTAGGTCATTCATATAGAGATATTTATTTTTATTTAATTCAAGGGCTTAGATTTTCTGGATATGAAATTGGAGGGTATGAATATGTAAATTATCTATCTCCATTAATTCCATTCCTCACTTCTCTTGCATTTAGATTAGGATTTATAAATGAAACAAGTATCTTCATTGTCACTGGGATTTTTTATCCTTTGGGTATTTTGGCAATGTATTTTATCTTAAAACTAAGATTCAATAATATGATATCATTTTTTGGAAGTTTTTTCTATGGTGCCCTTTCAATAAACTTATTATGGGTAGCTAATGGAAGTATTGATATTCCAAGTGTGTCTTTAACTATGTGGGCAATTTATCTCATGATTTTAGCTGTAGAAAAAAATCAAAAATATTTTTATTTGGCATTTCCAGTAGCTATCCTTGCTTTTTTTGCTAAATACCCTGCAGGCTTAGTTATTCCTTTGATGATATGTTATTTAGCTTCAAAACCACACATAAATCATAATATTAAAAAATATTATAGAAATTTCTTCGGAGGCTTGGTTGCTGGTTTCCTCACAGCTATTCCTTTTTTGGCCTACTTTTATCTTAATAAAATACCTTTAGGATTTATAAATCAGGCTCAGGAAATTGCAACAAGCAATACCGGATTTCTTAGACAAACTGATATCAATAACAACTTATTTTATTACTTTACAAACATACCTAGATTCATATACAATCCAAATCATATTATATCATGGTTTATAATAGCTATTGTGGTGATAGGATTATCTATTGCAATATACAAAGCTATTAGATTATTACAAAATAGATATATTAATTCTAAGAGATTTAGTAATGGGAAAATTAAAATATTTAATAAAAAAGTATCAAGTAAATTTTATTTCATTTTAATACTTTTTAATATAATAGTCATCGGAATCTCATTTTTAACTGCTAGTAAGATCTCTTTTGTTTATAGTGAAATGATTTTCTTTTTATCCATATTTTCCCTAGCATATTTAATGAATAAACTCCTCAATATTTATAGTTCAACTACTCGTTATAACTTTAATTATGATTTATTAATGTTTGCATGGTTTTTTTCAAATATGATATTCTTTTCAGCACATTTAACAAAAGTCGATAGATATTTTGCAACTTTGGCTCCTGCTTTCGCATTTTTTACAGCATTAGCTTTGAATTTTTTCACAAAATATTTAGAAAAACAAAAAATCAAGCACAATATCAAAAAAATTAAAAAAGCTAATTTAGAAACGATTATTCCTTTAGTAATAATATCTATTTTAATGGTATCTTCATTTGGATATTTAACCATTGATAAACAGGATACAGTTGTTAATGATGAACGAGAAGCTGTTAAATGGATAAGTAAATATGATAATAACTATCTTTCCAAAGTTATTTGGGCAGAAAGGGGCCCTATATTTACTTGGTATTTGAAAAAAGAAGTCATTTATGTTAACTGGCAAATAAATCCATCACAACTATCAGAAGATATGTTAAAAAATAATACAAGTTATTATATATCTATTCATAGGAATCTTGAAATACCTCACTTTTCGAAAATAAAAACTATTGGTGAAGTATCAATTTATGAGAGAATTTATTAAAGTCTTTAATTTTAAAGGAAAAGTTTTAGTTTATGAAAAACTTTAAAATGAACCTGTAGCAAAGGATATAAATGCTATCATCATTCCTATTTTAATTAATTTTGAAACTTTTTTACAATTTTCTGGTGTTTGGTCTTTCAAAATTTCATAAGCTCCATATAGGAAAATAGCTATAGCTATTGAAAGAATTACAAGGAAAAAAACATTGAATATTCCATTAAAATAAAGAATTGGGCTTAGAACACTAGCTAACACAATAAAAAAAACAGTTAATATAGAGGATTTTTTGTTTCCATAAGTTATTGGGAAAGTTTTAGCACCTTCTAATTTGTCTCCTTCAACATCTTCCATATCCTTTGTTATTTCACGTGCCATACTCATCACAATTGCAAAAAATCCCAAATAAAGAGAGGTATAGATTATTGATAAAGATGAAATATTTAATTGATTAGAAAGAGTATCTAAACCGAGGATAACTCCTGCAAAAATGAAACAAAGTCCTGTTAAAAAAGAAATAGCTATATTTCCAATTAATGTTATTTTTTTAAGATTTTTCGCATAATAATACATTAATAATAACGATAATGCAACGATCAAAGTTGGAACAAAATTATTAAGCATACAACCTATTACAATTCCAAATAATGCACTAGCTCCAAAGAGTAGAGAAGCATAAATGTATGAATTTTTTAGAGATATTCTTCCAGAAGGAATTGGTCTATTTGGTTTGTTTATAGCGTCTATTTTGTAATCAAAGTAATCATTAATAACATTTCCCCCAGCAGTAGCTAAAAATACAGCTATCATTCCGAAAATTAAAGGATAACTGAAATTTTGTGCTATAATTCCTATTAAAATAACAGCAATCACTGCCATCACTGCATTTCCTGGTCTTATAATCTCTAAGTAGGCATTCATATCATCACCCTCATCTTTTAAGATAAATAATAAAAATAATTAAAATTATTATTTAGAAATTTATTTATATTTTTATTTTTATTTTTTTATTTTATTTTTTTTATAATAAAAATTAATTTTAAAAACCATTTTA
>WRNS01000058.1 GCA_009776495.1 Methanobrevibacter sp.
ACAGGGACTCATGATGGTCTTTTAGAAGCAAGTAACTTTATTGAAACTATTCAAAAAAGACAAGGTTTATATATAGCTTGTTTAGAAGAAATTGCTTACATAAAAAAATACATTGATAAAGATAAATTGTTGAAAATAGCTAAAACTTTGGAAAAAACAGATTATGGTAAATATTTATATAATTTAGCTAATGACGGATAATGATTTTCACTTAATAGAAACTTTTAATGAGTTAAAGTGTAAATTAGAATATTTGGATAGAAGGTATGATAGAATTAGCAAATTCAAGTTTATAAAAACTGATATTAATGATGTTTTCATAATTGAACCTACAGTATTTTCAGATAGTAGAGGATACTTTATGGAAACATTTAATTTAAAGGATTTTAAGGAAAATACTGGGTTAAATATAGTTTTTGTACAAAATAACCAATCTAAATCCTCAAAAAATGTTCTTCGTGGTCTTCACTTCCAATACACAAAACCTCAAGGCAAACTTGTAAGAGTGATTAAAGGAGAAGTTTTTGATGTAGCTGTTGACCTTCGAAAAAATTCAATTAGCTATGGTAAATGGGTTGGAGAGATATTATCCGAAGAGAATAAAAGACAGTTATTTGTTCCAGAGGGATTTGCACACGGTTTTCTGGTTTTATCAGATTATGCTGAATTTGTATATAGTTGCACAAATTTTTATGATGAGCATGATGAAGGAGGAATCCTTTGGAATGATCCAGACATAGCTATTAACTGGCCTATAGATAAAGAAAAAATTATTTTATCCGAGAAAGATAATAAATGGGGAAGTTTTAAACAGACAAGAACTAATTATTAATTTTCTTTAATTTAATGTGTAACTAAAAAAGGTGTAAGTCATGAAAATTCTTGTTACAGGTGGAGCAGGGTTCATTGGAAGTAATTTTATTCATTATATGTTAAGTAAATATGATTATGAAATAATAAACTTAGATGCTTTAACTTATTGTGGAAATCTTGAAAATCTTAAGGAAATAGAAAATTATAATAATTATAAGTTTATACATGGAAATATTAATGATAAAAATCTTGTATTGGAAATTTTACGTGATGATGTGAACATCATTGTAAATTTCGCAGCTGAAAGTCATGTTGATAGAAGTATAGACTCTCCAAATATATTTGTTAAGACAAATGTTTTAGGAACTCAAACCTTGTTGGATCTAGCTAATACTCAGGATATTGATAAATATATACAAATTTCTACGGATGAAGTTTATGGGTCACTTCCAAAAGAAGGATATTTTACAGAAAAAACCCCATTAAATCCTAATAGTCCTTATTCTGCTAGTAAAGCAGGAGCTGACTTGTTAGTTAGAGCTTACAACGAAACATATGGATTAAAAACAAATATTACAAGGTGTTCAAATAATTATGGTCCTTATCAATATCCTGAAAAATTAATTCCTTTAATGATTAATAAAGCACTAGCTAATGAGCCACTTCCAATTTATGGTGATGGATTGAATATTAGGGATTGGATACATGTCCATGATCATTGTACAGCAATTGATTTAGTTTTAAATAAAGGAAAACCTGGTGAAGTTTATAATGTTGGTGCTAGTAATGAAAAAACCAATATGGAAATTGTAGAATTAATTCTTAAAACTTTGAACAAACCAAAATCACTAATTAACTTTGTTGAAGATAGATTAGGCCACGATAGACGATATGCAATCGATTCAACAAAAATTCAAGGTAAATTAAGGTGGAAACCAAAATATACTTTTGAAACAGGAATAAAAGAAACTATTGAATGGTATTTGAATAATAGAGAGTGGACTGATTCGGTAAATAATTAGTTATCTTTTTCACTCCTTCCATTATAAAATTATAATAAAATTAAATAATAATGATTGAAAAGTATATAAACAATTAAGAAGAGTTTTTAATATAATTAAATATTTTCAATGATTATTTTAATTATTTAAGATGAGTATAATTAATGAAAAAAAATTAAATCATTTTTTAAATAAAAATATTATTATTACTATTATTTATTGTTTAAATTAAAAAATATAAATTATTTTTTTCAATAAAAAACTTTTACTTTATTATTAATCTTAAAACTCACTTAAGGTGTTAAATTAATGTTAAAACATAGATTTATAACTAACTTTACTAAATACAGGTTTCTTTTATTTGAATTAGTTAAAAGAGATATTTCTGTTAAATATAGGGGTTCTGCTTTAGGTTTACTTTGGAGTCTTTTAAACCCTTTATTAACCATGATAGTTATAGCTACTGTTTTTGGAGTTTTTTTCGGGAAAGAAATAGAAAATTTTCCAGTTTATGTATTAACTGGTAGATTAGCATTTTCATTTTTTTCAGTAAGTACAAAAAGAGCAATGAATTCAATAAAATCAGGATCCTCTATAATGAAAAAAATATATGTTCCTAAGTATATCTATGCTTTATCAGGGGTATTATCAGAAGCTGTTAATCTTTTAATATCCATGATAGTTTTAGTGGGAGTTATGATAGCTATAAAATGCCCATTTTCTATTGATAACTTAGCTTGCATTATCCCCTTGTTTTTACTTTTTATATTTGCAATTGGTTGTGGATTAGTTTTAGCTTCTGCAAATGTATTTTTTAAAGATGTTAAATATCTGTATGGAGTATTTACAACATTATTAATGTATTCATGCGCTATTTTTTATCCAATATCTAGGCTGCCCGAGCAGTACCATATAGTTTTTTATGCAAACCCTGTATATTGTGCGATAAGTGGTTTTAGAGATGCTATATTGGGAGCAACTTTCCCTAATCCTGGTATTATGCTTTATTTGGCTATAATGTCTGTTTTGGCTTTGATAATTGGTATCACAGTATTTTATAAAACTCAAGATAAATTTATATTGTACATTTAATAAAACGAATAGCTATTTGATAAAAATTTACTAATTAATCGGTGTTTTCATGGGATCAACGTTAAGATATCCTCAAAAAATTTCTTTTGAAAGAAAAATTAAAGACAATGAGTACATTGAACAATCATGGGATGAAAATACATTGGAATTTCTTAAAAAAGAAAATAACAAGGGAACAATAACAAATCTAATAGAATCTAAGGATACTAACTTATCAAAACCAGGAAAGCTAAAATTAACAGACTTTGACTTTGAAATTTTCGAAAATGCAAAAATTAATACTATCAAAATAGGTTGGGTTGATAAAGTTCAAGGATTGGAAAGTAATAGTAGCCCTCCGATTATCCCAGGAGTTAGTATGAAATTATTGAATTGTCCATATGGTGTGGTTAAATCATCAAAATCAAAGTTAGGAATTAACTATACTAAAGGAGAGAGTGGTGATAAAACTTTGTGGAATATAAAAGATAATCAAATTTATCCTGCTCCAACCCCAGATGATGTTAATAGTCCTGATTTTGGAGTTTTGGTTTCATATGCTAGAAACATTAGTAAAAATAAAGGATTCGTGTTAATTGATTATTTAAGGTTATATATAGAATGGATAGATCCTAAATATTCTTTAAAAGTTGTTCCTGAGGTAAAAAATGCTTTATTAAATGATGAAGTTGTATATGCGATAATTCTTAAGAATACTAATAAAATACATCAAGGAAAACCTGTTAAAGTTCATATAGATTATGATTCTACTTTATCATTTCTAAAATATACAGATCTTCAAAATGGAACATATGATGATTCAAAAGGAATTTGGAGTGCAAAGCTAGATGAAACAGGAAAAGCTAAGATATTTCTTAAATTTCGCTCTAAAAAGAAAGGAATAGTGAAATGCCGAGCAGAAACAGATTTTGGAAAGGTTGAAAGCATTGGCAACATTAATATAGTGACTGATGAGTTCGTTTTGCAAACTAATTATCCCTGTGCCAAAATCGAGATGATTCAAAATGAAAAAATTAATTATTCGATTATAGCTACTGTAAATACAGATCTTGTTGCAAATAAAAAGATTAAGATTCCAATTCCTCCTAATATTGAATTAAAGAGTTTTAAAGGGGATGGTGAATATGATTCTTCCAGTGGAATATGGGATGCAGAGTTTAAAAATAATAAGGCTCAAATTCATTTATGTATAAATGCTACCTCCCCAGAGACTTTCGTGCAAAATATTGAAATCGACGGAGAAACGGTCTTAAGTAAAGAATTTACAATCATTAAAAGAGATGAATCCAAAGAGTTAGTTTCGTCTACAGTTTTAGATTCTAAATTAGAAAAAGTTCCTCCATCTGGAATGCAATTTTTGGAAGATGGGGAAAACATAGTATTTGAAAGAGAATTTGATAAATTTGAAACCAATGAAAATTTTGAAAATAACTATTGTTCTAATGATAAAAATCTTGCTATTAAAGTAGAAGATGTAACAATGGAATTTTTATTAAATCTTGAAAAAATAGATAATATTAAAGAATACTTTATTAAATTCATGAAAAGGGAAATAAAGCAAGAAAAATTTTTAGCATTAGACAATGTTTCTTTTTCATTAGATAAAGGAGATAGATTAGGGATAATTGGACTAAATGGAGCAGGTAAAAGTACTTTACTTAAAATCATTGCAGGAGTAATGAAAGCAACAAAAGGTTCAGTGATTGTCAATGGAAAAATAGCTCCGCTTTTAGAGTTAGGAGCTGGTTTTGATCCAAACTACACTGGTAAAGAAAATATATTTTTGAATGGATCAATACTTGGCTACTCTAAGGAATTTATACAGGACAAATTCGATGAAATTGCAGAATTTTCAGAATTAGCTAAGTTTTTAGATATTCCAATTAAAAATTATTCTTCTGGTATGAAATCTAAACTAGGATTTTCAATAGCTACAATCGTAGAACCAGATATATTGATACTTGATGAAGTATTGTCTGTTGGAGATGTTAAATTCAGAAAAAAAAGTGGGGATAAAATAAAATCTCTTTTTGAATCGGGGGTCACCGTTTTGTTAGTTACACATTCTATTGCTCAAGTTCGTGATTTATGTAATCGGGCTATATGGTTAGAAAAAGGTAAAATTGTCATGGAAGGTAGTGCCGATGATGTTTGTGATGCCTATGAAGATAGTGTTAAATAATCATTGTTTTTAATATCATTTAAGTAAAAAAAATTAGTTAGGGTTTAAAACATACTTAAATTAGTTAGGGTTTGAAATATACATAAATTATTTAGGTTTAAAATATACTTAAATTAGCTATTGGTTTAAAATAAATAATTAATATTATAAGTGATGAAATGAAAGTATCGGTTGTAATTCCTAATTTTAATGGAAAACATTTTATAAATAATTGTTTAATATCTTTAAATAATCAAAAAGATTATATTAATGAAGTAATTATTATTGATAATGGATCAACTGATGGGAGTCAAGAATTTATTAAAAATAAAATCATAGCTAATCTTAATAGTATGGATAATCTTAGCCCTAAGACTGATTTTAATTTTAAAATAAACTTAATTGAAAATAAGGAGAACTTTGGATTTTCAACAGCTGTTAATCAAGGAATTAGAGACTCTAACTGCGAACTAGTGTTTTTAATAAATAATGATGTGGAGTTAGATAAAAATTGTATTTTAAATTTAATAGAATGTGTTAATTCTGAAGATGATATTTTTTCTGCTTCTTCTAAAATGATTCAATCAGATAATAGAGATTTAATAGATGATGCCGGGGATGAATACACTCTTTTTGGATGGACAAAAAAAATTGGAAATAATAAGGATGTAGCTAATTACACATATTCTAGGGAGATTTTTTCTTCTTGTGCTGGAGCAGCACTTTATAAAAAGGCAATATTTGATGAAATTGGATACTTTGATGAAAATTTTTTTGCATATATGGAAGACGTTGATATAGGCTACAGGGCCTTGATTGAAGGATATAAAAATGTTTATTGCCCTAAAGCTCAGGTGTTTCACATTGGAAGTGGAACAAGTGGAAGTAAATACAATGAGTTTAAGATAAAATTAGCTGCTAGAAACAATATTTTCNTACCCTATAAAAANATGCTTATACCACAACTTATAGTTAACTTTTTGTTTTTAACNATAGGGTTTTTTATTAAATTTTTATTCTTTTTAAGAAAGGGTTATGGAAAGGTGTATTTAACTGGATTATTTGAAGGTTTGAAAAATTTAAATAAAGTAAAGAGAACAAAATATAAAAATAAGAATATTAAAAATTATTTTAAAATTGAACTTAAATTGATTTTGAATCTTTTTAAATTTTAAATAAGAATATTAAAAATTATTTTAAAATTGAACTTAAATTGATTTTGAATCTTTTTAATCATTTTTTTCAT
>WRNS01000059.1 GCA_009776495.1 Methanobrevibacter sp.
TTTTTTTTAAAAAAAAAAAAAAAAAAATATAAATAAAATTCTTAAAATTCTAAAATTAAACATTAAGAATAATTCTAAAATTAAACGTTAAGAATAATTGTTAACTATTAAAAAAATTATTTAATAAATCAAAAATTGAATTAAAAAAATTATTAAAGAAGTTTTCTAATGAGTTTTCTGAAGTTGAAAGTTTTATTGAATCATCATAAATCGGATCATTTCTTGGTTTTCCTGAGTTATACCAAGAATTAGCTGATTTATAATCATATTCACTACATTCACTTGCTGGAGGTAAGACATAAGAATCTAGATTCCCTATAAATAAACTACCTCCATTTTGACTAGTGTAAAACATCATATTATTATAATCTTTAAAATAACTTGTATCGAATTTATCCTCAGGATTAACTAAATTGTTAGCTTCACTAAAAGTTAAAGATTTTTCACCACCATTAGCTAACTCTTGACCTAAAACCCCATCAAAGAATCCACCATCATAAACTTGATAAAAACCAGTAGAGTAAACATTTGCTCCAGAATTCACATAGGGGATATTAAATTTATAAATTGTTTCATCAGGATTAGCTACAAATGTATTTTCAACCCATCCAGTAGCAAAACAAGTATGTATGAATATAACTGAAGCACCTTTTTTAAATGGAGGCATAAAATCACCATTATAATTAAATCCCCATAAATTCAATCCTTCAGATAAAATATTTTTATTTGTCCAAATACCAACATTATCTGATGTAGGAATAGCATAAGGAGCTTTAGAGATTCCACCATCATTTTTGTAATAGGATAAATCACTTCCATGTCCCACATAAATTATTGCATCTGCACCATACATTCCTTTAATAATATTTTCCGATGTAGCATTATCGCCTAATAAAAATATAACAGGATAACCGTCTCCAATCAATTTTTGATAAATAGCTATGGTTTCTTGCCTTTCATTAGGTAAATCATTCATAGAATCTCCAATTAGAAGAATATGGGCATTTACACTAGATATGTTAAAAAAAACTATTAAAATAGAAAGAATTATGATTATAGATTTCTTAGTTATGTTTTCATCTTTTCGAAAATCTTTTTTATTTATCATTAATTCACATATGATTGAATGAATTATAAATAATTTTTGATATTTAATATTCTCACCAATTGATTATATAATAAAAATGAGGATATGGTTATTAAGAAAAATCTAAGAAGTATTTTTTAAGCTCCTCACAGTAATCTTAGATATATAATAAGGTATATAAATATTAAAGAAACCTAATTTTTTTCATTTAATATACTTAATTATTTCTGATAAAAAAAATTATAAACTCTAATTTTCAGATTAATTGTTGTTTTAATATGATTTAAATCTTATTATTTATTATTTATAAGAAAAGTATTTATTTAACAATAAATATAATTTAAATAATAATTAATTTTGCAAAATATTGATTATTTTGATATAAATTTTTAAAAAACTAATAAATCTTGATTCATATGGATAAATTAGCTATTGATAAGTTTAAAAATGATATTCGTTTTCGCAAAAAAATAGCTCATATTGAAACAATCCCCTCAAAAAAAGCAAGTTACAAAAAAATAGCTAATTTAGATAAATCAATCATTGAATATCTTGAAAAAAATAATATAAAATTATATGAGCATCAAACATTAGCTTACGAGAAAATTAAACGTGGGGAAAACATAATTATTACCACACCAACTGCTTCTGGAAAAACACTAGCTTTTAATTTACCTATTATGGAAAATTTGAAAAACGACTTAAAAGCTACAGCAATGTACATTTATCCAGCTAAAGCTTTATCTAATGATCAATTGAATGTTTTAAAAGATTTAGATAAAGAAATAAATATTGATATAAAACCTGCCACATATGATGGAGATACTGAAAAAAGTAAAAAGTATGCCATTAGGCAAAATTCAAGGATAATTCTAACAAATCCTTACCAATTACATCATATTCTATCTTGGCATCATCAATGGGCCCGATTTTATAGAAATTTAAAATATATAGTGATTGATGAAGCTCATTATTATAAAGGAGTTTTTGGTTCAAATGTAGCTTTTTTAATCAGGAGATTGAAAAGAATAGCTAATTTTTATGGGTCTAATCCTCAATTTATTTTGTCTTCAGCCACATTAGCTAATCCAAAAGAATTAGCTACTAAACTTGTTGGTGAAAATTTTTATTTAATAGATGAAGATGGATCCCCTCATGGTGAAAAAGATTTTATATTATATAATCCATTTTATGCAGATAATGAAAAAAATAACTTAAAAAATGATAAAAAATCTGTAAATAATGAAAAAAAAAGCTTAAAAAATAAGAAGAATCACAATAACACTCTTTCAATACATCAAGAAACCGAACATATCTTCTTGTACTTACTTTTAAAAAATGTCCAAACCTTATGTTTTACAGTTTCAAGAAAAATTGCCGAATTAATTGCTATGTGGGCCAAAAAAGATATGTACGACCATAGAAGAAGACTTATTGATAAAATAACTGCTTATCGAGCAGGGTACTTATCTAAGGAAAGAAGAGAGATAGAAAATGGTTTGAAGTCACGGAATTATTTAGGAGTGACCTGTACTAATGCATTAGAGCTTGGAATCAACATTGGTTCGTTGGATGCAGTTATAATATCAGGTTATCCTGGAACAATGATTTCTACATGGCAACAAGCAGGAAGAGCTGGGCGAAAGAATCAAAAATCTCTCGTAGTATTAGTAGCTTTTGAAAATCAATTAGATCAATATTTCATGCGTAACCCAGATTTTTTCTTTGATAAAACCCATGAAAATGCTATAATTGACCTGAATAATAATATGATTATCTCATCACATATTTTATGTGCAGCTAATGAACTTCCAATAAGTGAGGAAGAAATTAACAATTTTTTTACAATTAATAACAAAGTAAAAAAGAGAACAGTCAGTGAAACTCATAAACTAAAAAACAGAAGAAATTTCTATGAAAATAATAAACCAAAAAACCGTCTATTACCTACTGAACAACTAAATAGAAGCATGTTAAATCTTTTAAGAATTCTAGAAAGCAAAAAAGAATTGATAAAAAATTCTGCTGGATTATATATTTACTCAAAAAATGATCAACCATCTTTTAACCATTCTCTTGATCAATTATCCAGTGATATTTTTCAAGTAATGCATGATAAGAAGCTACTTGAAATAATGGAACGATCTCAAGTTTACAGAGAAGCTCATGAAGGAGCTGTTCTAATAAACAAAGGAGAAACTTACATTGTCCACAATATCAATCTAAAAAATCGCTATGTAAATGTATCAAAAAGAGCTGTTGATTTTCATACCATTGTTTTAAAAGATGTTGAGATTAATATTATAAAAAAAATTAAAAAAGAAGAAATTGGAGATTTCAAGGTTAACTTTGGTGAATTAGAAGTTTCAGAAGACTTCTACAAATATAAAAAAATGCACTTTTCAAAAACCATAGGAACTTACTTTTTAGATTTACCTCCTTTAAAATTTAAAACCAAAGGAATATGGTTTACAATACCAGAAAAAATAAAAAAATCTTTAGAAAAAGAACTTGAAGGTGAAAATATTTTCTCTGGAGGACTCCACGGAGTAGAACATGCTTTAATTGGCCTTTTTCCATTACATGTAATGTGTGATAGGTTTGATATAGGTGGACTTTCAACTAATTACCACCCAGATACACAAGAAGCTACTATATTTATCTATGATGCATATGAAGGAGGAATCGGGATTTGCGAAAAAGCTATAGAAGTTTTTAAAAACCTTGCACAATCTACAGAAAATTTAATCAAAACCTGTCAGTGTGACGATGGTTGCCCATCTTGTATATATTCACCAAAATGTGGAAACGATAATAAACCCCTTCATAAAGATGCAACCAGACATATCCTTTCCTATATAAATGAAAAAATAGCCATAATTGAAAATGAAAAAAAAGTTGTTAGTAATGGCAATCTGATTGATAATGATTTGAATAATGAATTTTATGAAAATAATTATATAAAAACCAAATCAACAGATAATATTCATGAAAAAAATAATTTAAAAGATGGAAAAAATAATTTAAAAGATGGAAAAAATAATTTAAAAGATGAAAATAAGATATTAAATAAAGAAAAAAATATTAAACTTGATAATTTCCAAAAAGAAAGTGAAGAAGATATTTTATTAGAAAAATTTAATGAAGCTATTGAATTTTATGAAAAAAAGAATTATAGCTATGCGAAAGATATTCTAGTCGATATAATTGAAACCGACAAAAATTATTCAGATGCCTGGTACTTTTTAGGACTAATTTTAAACATACAAGGAGATACTTTAGGAGCTTCAAATTTTTTAATGAAAACATTGAGTATTGATCCAGGGCACGTGAATGCTAGTGTTTTACTTAAAAAAATAAAAAATAAATCATCTTCCTTTTGATTTAAGAAAAAAATTTACCTAATAAAAATATTATTAAAAAATTTTTTATTTGAGAGGATATGTATAAAAAATTTATTTAAAAAAATATCTCTAAAAAAATAATTATTTATTGATAATATGTATCAAAATTTATTTAAAAAATTATATTAAAAAATTTTTAATTTGTGATAATATGTATAATGAGAATGTGCATAATGATTTAGCAGGAAAAGAAATCATTGAATCAATGAATAATCTTTTAAAAAACGATGAAATTCTTCATGAAACGGATGAAAAATTGACTATTTTGAATTTAAGTGATAAAAAATCCTATTTAGGAAGTATAAAGGTATATGATGAGAAAAAAATCCCAAAATTTGAGAAAGATTTAAGAAAATTGCTTAACAGATTTGAGAACAAATCACTTAGATTTCAAAATGTAGTTTCTTGCTGCCAAGCTCCTTATACTAACATTAGCTTTAAAATAGATATTTTTAAATAAAATGAGTTTTTTATTAATTTTAATGATATAAATTTTAATTTTTGAGAAATAAATCACCATCCTTGATAAATAAAAAAATAACTTTATAAACTAAATCACCATCCTTGATAAATAAAAAAATAATTCTTTAAACATTATAAAATTTTGTTAAATAATTTTTCTAAACCTAATAAAAATTTTGTTAAAATATGTTGATATAATGAATTCCAAAAAATACCAAGACCATGAAAAAGATATGTTAAAATCGATTCTGTCAAAATCATTATCCTCATCTAATCCTTCAAACGAAACAATAGCTAATGCTCATAGTTATTCTGGAGTTAATTCATCTGATCCTTTAAATAAATTGAAATATAAATTGATAGAAGAATATGAAGATAAAATCATGGATGATTTAAGTGGAACTCGAATTATTGAAAACAAGCAAGGGGAAACAATACAAATAAAACATACTGAAAAGATTGTTTTCAATGCAGCTAACAATGATTTTAAAGAAGAAATATTCTGCGATTTAAAACTCGTTCCTGGAATTGGTCATGCTACAGAAAATAAATTAAAAGAACAAGGTTTTAAAGATATTTCTTCACTAGTAAATCACGACAAATATGGCAAATATGCAAAAATAGCTATTGAACAATTAGATTCAAATTCTTTTAAAGATATGTTTGATATTGTTAGAAAGAATAGCCATTCAAAAAACAATGTTCTTAAATGCTTAAGCGGGATTGCCAATGAAAATTTTAAATTCATAGACATTGAAACTCTCGGACTCTCAAATGTTCCAATAATATTGATTGGTGTGGCTGAACTCAGTAAAGATGGAAAATCTATTGAATCAAACCAATATTTACTTAGAGAAAAATCCGAAGAAGCCGCTGTCCTTGAAGCATTCATGTCACACCTTGATGAAAATTCAGTTTTTGTCAGTTATAATGGGGCAAGGTTCGATATTCCTTTTATAAAAAACAGGTGTGACTATTACAGGATTGAAAATGAACACAATTTGATTCATTACGATTTACTATATTTTGCTAGGAGATTATGGAAAAGTAAACTACCGAATTGCAAATTAACCACGGTAGAAAAACATCTTTTTGANATTGAAAGAGTGGATGATGTTCCAGGATCATACATTCCATCTTTTTATAAAACTTATGAAAAGGAAAAGAATATTGGTCCTTTAATTCCAATTATTGAACACAATCGTATGGATATAATTTCTTTAGCTAAATTTTTAATGAAAATGTATGAAGAAGTCTGTAAATAAATGTTTATAAGAATAATTTTGTTCTTCTGGATTATGTGAGATTTTTGATTTTTAAATAAATAAATTTAATAAA
>WRNS01000060.1 GCA_009776495.1 Methanobrevibacter sp.
AATTAATCATTTTAAATTAAAAATTAATTAAAGTTAACAAATTAAAAATAAAAATTAATAAAATTAATCATTTTAAATTAAAAATTAATTAGTTAAAAAATGAAAATAATAAATTAAAATTAAATAATTATTAAATCATTATTCCTCATCGATTACATCGGAAATTTCATCTAAAGATATTTCATTGTTTGAAAGCTTTTTTAATAATTCTGCACCTACTTCTGTACCTTTAGCTATTAATGTGTCTCCTTCAAGTATTATTGTACGTTTATCAGGACCATAAATCCAAGTTTCATCTCTCCTAATAGCTATTACTATCATTCCAGTTCTATTAGCTAAAAATAACTCTCCTAAAGAATTATTATTTAATTCTGAACCTTTTTGAAGAGTAACACTTGTAATAATCTCTTCAGCTTCTTCCATTACCATTTTAAATACTGGATGTGGTTTAAAGCCCTTTATAACAATTTCTGCTAAATCTTTCGCTGCATTAGCTATACTTTCAGCGGCTTCAGCTATTTCTAGTAAAGCNGTTAATTTTTCTGCATCTTCCANNGATCGTGCTGCAACGAGNCATTGTTTTTTTATATCATAATTAGAACTATTAACCTTATTTTCAAGTTTTAATACTTCTTCAGCAGCTGTTTTACTATTAAAAAGAACTGCTGAATAAGCTAAATCTACCATTAGCTCTGAAAGGTTTTTCATTTCTATTAAAATATCTTTAATAGTTGACATTTTTCTCCCCATTAATTTTTTTAATAATGAAAAAATTAATAAATATTATATTATTTTGAATTATAATAATATTATTTTTTTTAAATTATAAAAAATTATATCATTTTATGAAATTTTATTTAAACAAAAATTATTATTATAATTATTATTATTTATTTTAAAATTGTTTTAAAAAAAGAGAACCAATTTATTTTAAGATACACGCCCTTCTTAACTTTAAAAGTTCTTTTTTATTTGATTTTAAGTCATCTACTTCTTTTAAAATATCTTTTAAGCTATTTTTAATACATTTAACCGTGCTTTTCTCATGAATCCATGAACAATCTTCACAACTCCAAACTTTTTTGGACTTAATCCATTTACCCCCAGTTGAGCTATCTCCACAAGGATAAAAAGGACAAAAACAAAAATCACAACATTGCAAATCATTGTGACAAGGATAATATTCACAATCTTTATTAGAACCAGTAGCTGTTTCGCCATTTAAATAATTATTGTAAAATTCATTAGCTAAGGGATGAATTGAGGACTTTACAACATATCCTCGAGAAGTAATCAAATAATCATTTTCAACATATGACAATGAATTTCCAACGATTAATGTCGTTGACATATTAATTTCATCTTCATCTAACTTATCAAGAGTTACTATTTTGGTTTTAACAGACTTTTGACTGCTGTCTACTATTCCGATTAAAGTATCAGAACCTTTAACTTCTAACAATATCTTTTTAAATTTTCTAAAAGGTTCTTTACGTGTTTTACTAATTGGATTATAGATAACTATTATAAAGTTCGCTTTAGCTGCATACTCTATTTTTTTTTCAATTTCACCTATAGGTGTTAGTATATCGCTTAAGCTAATGGCACAAAAATCATGTAAAGGAGCCCCGAGTAATGAAGCAGAATAATTTACAGCTGATACTCCAGGATAAACATTTATTTCAATATCATCATATTTTCCTATGAGTTGAAACATGAGATTAGCCATTCCAAAAACACCTGGATCTCCAGAACTAATCAAAGCCACATTTTTTCCTTCAAAACTTTTACTTATTGCAAGTTCTCCTCTAGCTATTTCATCTCCCATGCCTTTTTTTATGATTTTTTTTCCTTCAAGAAGATCTTCTACCGATTCTATATATTTTTTGTAACCAATGACTACATCGGCATTTTTTAAAGCTTCGAGAGCTGATAAAGTTATATTTTCTCTATTTGGTCCTATTCCAATTACATTAATCATTACTTCACCAAAAAAATAGATTAAAATTATAAATAATTTTATAAATATTGTACTTTAATTGTAAATACTTAAAACAGAAATTACCTTAATACTAGTAACATCAACTTCAGCACCACTATAAGTGTATTTAGCATTAGCTGTGGCTGTAATCTTATATTGAGGTTCATTAGATAAAATAATCTGTCCAGTTGTTCCATTTGGTTCGCCGTATCCAAATGCTATAATGGTTATTTCAAAGGATTCACTGTTAGAATTTTGAAAAGTTGTAGCATTGAGGTTTTGTATATTAACGCCATCAACTTTAGCTAAAGACTTTAATTTATCAGCCACCTCTATTTTATTACTTACAGTAACAGGATCAGGATCCTTAACAATCAATTCATTTATATTATCTGAACTGAAAAAGCTAGTAACTGTATCAATTTGAAGATCAACTAAGCCTTTGATATCAGGAACTTTGGAAGTAACAATGGTATAGGAACTAATTAACCCTGCCTCAAAAAATCCTATGAAAAGAAGGACTATGAGTAAAAATTTAATTACTTTGGACATAATATTCACACTTGATTTTACCAATGATATTTTCTTATATCAAATAATATTTATTTCAAATTAATACAATAATTATATTACACCAGAATTTTATACTTTAAATTAATCAACAATAAATTAAAAATAAAACCTATTACAAGTAAAATAAAAAAAGCTAAATTATTTTTAATTAATATAGTATCCCTAATTTTATTTTTTCATGATTATATAATTAACTATAAAAACATTATTATTTAATTAAATATAAAAAAATAAAATTTGATAATATTTAAAAATATATTTAAAATATAAATTTTTATAAAAATTTTTCTATGTATTTTAGTGTTGAATTTAATTCAACAAGTATATAAATATGATAAGAGATATAATAACATATGAAAGAAGACAATCAAAATGTTATCAAAATATTTGATAAATTCGTATATCTAAAAGAAACTATTAGGGGCTGGAGTATTGTAATAATGCCAGATAAAATACTTATAGATAATTTTCATCATGGATATACACATATACACCCTGAAAGATTAGAAATAAAAACAAAAACTTTAAACGATACTTTTTTGATAGTGTGGGAGCATATACATAAATATGAAGGTGTGAATTTAGAACAGCTTAAAAAGGATTTGATAAAATGATGATAACACTAACTAAAAAGCAGAAAGGTTATGAAGTAATAAAAGAATTTACAGAAAAATATGGTACCTTTGAAGAGTTAGAAAGACTTTATAAAGATACTGGAAACCCTTTATTCCTTGTAGACCTTGAAAACTGGGATTTTCTAAAAAATAATCCGGATGAAACCCTTACAAGTGGAATAGCTAGGGTAACAAATAAAATAAATGTTTCGGATTATGAGCTGGAAATTCTGGATTTTATTAAAAATAAAAAACCTCGATCTATAAGAGAATTAGCTAGGTTTTTAGAGAAAGATATAAGGATTATCCACCCTAAAATTAAAGAACTTGAAAAGCAAGGTTTAATAGAACTTAAAGAGGGTGTCAAGAATAGTAAAATCCCTTATTTGAATTATGATAAGATTGAAATAGCTATCTAAAAGGAGTTTTTAAAAATTATAACTGACTTTAAAAACTAACTGGGATTCAATAGATAAAACAACTATAATAGTAAATTTCGAGATTATCAAAAAATATTTTAAAAAAAATCAATTAATTATCGCCATAGATACTTATGACAGTAAAAATCCTTTTCAAATTTGTGGAAAAAGGCATTAATTTGTCTCCAGATGCTTATAACAAAATACTCACTTTGAATGATCCTTTAAATTTTACCTCATCATTGATTGAGCAAATTGAAAACAATGAAAATTCAAATAGTGATTTAGTATCTTTAGATGAATCAATAATAGAGGAATTCATCAAAAAATTTGGATTAGATACTTCCAAAAGAAACAATGATGAAAGTGAAATTCCTAATTTAAATGGAGAAACCCCAATACCAACCGAAAATAATTCTATTTCAATGGAAAAAAAGCCACATCCAACTGAAATTAAACCAATTCCAGTGGAAGATACTCCAATTACAAAAGAAAATAATTCAATTTCAAAAAAAATCAAAAGAAATATATTAAAACCAGATATGGAATACAATTTTGAAGTAATACAAGACACAAGTAAAAAATCATATACTAGTGGAGAAATTAACAATTTAATTACTTATTTCAAAAATAGATATGAAAAAATATCTAGTATTTTATCTAAAAGAGCAGAACTTAAAGTTCACCAAAAAATATCCGATATTACAGATGATACAGAGGATATAAATATTATTGGTATGATAAAATCCATTCGAAACACAAAAAATAACCATAAAATAATTGAAATTGAGGATGGTACTGGAGAATTAAGTTTTTTAGTTCACAATGAAAATGTTGAACTTTTCAATATAGCTGAAAAACTTGTTAACGACGAAGTTATTGGGCTTTTAGGAGATAACAGGGGAAATTTAATAATAGCTTCTCGAATCATTCAACCAGGAGTCCAAAGAGTAGCTGAAAAAGAGATGGATTTTGCAGCTGTTTTTACCTCAGATATTCATATTGGAAGCCTGACATTTCAAGAGGAAGCTTTTATCAAATTTATTAAATGGTTAAATGGTGATTTTGGTAGTGATGAACAGCGCGAAATAGCTAATGATGTTAAATATTTATTGATTGCTGGAGATATAGTGGATGGAATCGGTGTTTATCCTAATCAAGATAAAGAATTAGCTATTAAAGACATTGAAATTCAGTATGAAGAAGCAGCTCGTTATCTTGGAGATTTAAGAAGTGATATTAAGATTATTATAAGTCCTGGAAATCACGATGCATCTAGATTAGCTGAACCCCAACCAGCTATTCCAGATAAATATGCTAAATCTCTTTATGAATTAAACAATGTTGAATTTATTAGCAATCCTGGAATCGTTTCTCTTGATGGAATAAATACATTAATGTATCATGGTCGAGGTTTTGATGATATGGCCATGACAGTTAAAGGAATGTCACATGAGAAAAATGATCTTATTATGGAAGAAATGCTGAATAAAAGACATCTTGCACCTATTTATGGAGAAAGAACACCTCTTGCCTCAGAACTTGAAGATTACCTCGTTATCGACAATGTTCCTGATGTATTCCATACAGGCCATGTTCATATAAACAGGTATAGAAAGTATAATGGTGTTCATATGATTAATTCTGGTACATTTCAAACTCAAACAGAATTTCAAAAGATTTACAATATTGTGCCAACTTGTGGTGAAGTACCAGTTCTTCATAAAGGAGTTTATAAACAATTAAAATTTATTTAATATTATAATGAAAATAAAGCTAAAATTATAAACAATTAAAATTTATTTAATATTATAATGAAAATAAAGCTAAAATTATAAACAATTAAAATTTATTTAATATTATAATGAAAATAAAGTTAAAATTATAAAATTAAACTATAAGAGGGTATATTCAGAAAGAATATAAATTATTTAAATGTGATAAAATGGAAGATGCTGTTAAATCCGTGGTTGATGTATCTAGATATTTATTTGAAAGAAAATTAGTTTCAGGAAAAGCTGGAAATGTGAGTTTAAGGTTTCAAAATGAAGAAACAAATACAATAGCTATTACTCCCACTATGAAATCTCTAAAAAATATAAAAGAAGATGATGTGGTTTTAGTAGATCTTGATGGGAATGTTTTAACAAAAGGCATACCTTCTTCTGAAGTCAACCTTCATCTATCTATTTATAAAAAGAAAAAGCATATAAACGGGATTGTGCATACTCATTCACCTTATGCTACAGGTTTTGCATTTTCTAATAAACAAATAAAGAGATTAGAAGGTTTTGGTGAAATCAAAAAGCCTTATTTAGATGAAATCCCATACATAGCTCCTGGCAGTGATAAATTAGCTAAAATAGCTGCTAAATCATTGGATGATGATGTTTTAATCTTAAAAAACCATGGTGTTTTAGCTACAGGTCCTAATATAAAAGAAGCTTGTTCATTAGCTGAATTCGTTGAGGAAATAGCTAAAACACAATATATATCATATGTGTTAAATTCCTGTGATTCTTTTTTAGTATCATTTTAACGTTCCATCATTGAAAATCAATACTTTAAAAGCAATTATTCTATCATTAGATAAAATAACATTAATAAAAATAAATGAAAAAAAATTAAAAAAATAAAAAAAAATTATTATTAATAAAAAAAAATTAAAAAAGATTA
>WRNS01000061.1 GCA_009776495.1 Methanobrevibacter sp.
GAGTCTTTTTTTAATATTTTGTATAAATATTTTAAATAAGAAATTATTAAATATAAATAAATATTAACTTTAAGCTAGATAGTTTATAATGTAAAGGAATTAATTATTTTAACATATATTCTTTATATATAATTTAATTTACATTAGAGATTTAATTTTTACATTTAGGATAAATTTCTTTTTAATTGGAGTGAATATATTGTCAGAAGTATCTTCGAAAGAATTGTATGAATTTAAAAGAACTCTTAAAGAATTATCTGAAAAAAAGGGAAGAGGCACCGAATTAGTTTCTGTTTACATACCTCCTGATCGTCAAATTAGTGATGTTGCTAAACACATGAGGGAAGAGTTAAGTCAAAGTGCAAATATCAAAAGTAAACAGACAAAAAAGAACGTTCAATCGGCTATTGAGGTTATTGTACAAAGATTAAGATTATTTCCAAGACCTCCTGAGAAAGGTTTGGTTCTTTTCGTTGGAATGATTCCAAAGGGAGGTCCAGGAACAGAGAAGATGGAAACATATGTTTTTGAGCCACCAGAACCAATTCAAACTTACACTTATCACTGTAATTCTGAATTCTTTTTAGAACCATTACAACATATGATGGATGTTAAAGAGATTTATGGTTTGGCTGTTATTGATAGAAAAGAGGCTACAATAGCTACTCTCAAGGGAAAAAGAGTAGATATTATAAAACACTTAACAAGCGGAGTTCCAGGTAAACATAAGGCAGGAGGTCAGTCACAGAGAAGATTTGATCGTCTTATAGATTTAGCTGCCCATGAATTTAAAAAACGTATTGGAGAACATATGAACGATAGTTTGTTAAGTATTGAAAACTTGAAAGGTATAATCTTAGGGGGACCAGGTCATACAAAGGAAGAATTTCTTAAAGGAGAATATTTGCAGTATGAACTTAAAAATAAGGTAATAGCTACTGTTGATACGTCATACACTGGGGAATTTGGAATAAGGGAAGTTATTGATAAGTCTATGAATCTTTTGGAAGAAATGGATGTTATTCAAGAAAAACAGCTTGTTCAAAAATTCTTAAAAGAATTAATCGACGAACATGGTTTGGCTTCTTATGGTGAAAAGGAAGTAAGAGAAAATCTCCAAATGGGAGCTGTTGATACTCTTCTTATTTCAGAAGATCTTGTCCAAACAAGAAAAACAATGGAATGTATTAATTGCGGACATAAAGTTAAAATAACTTACAAAGATCCAAATGAGGATAAAGAACTCGTTTGTGAAAGCTGTGGAGACAAGATGAAAGTAGTTAAAGCAAAAGACCTTGTGGATGATTTTGTCAAAATGGCAGAAGAAGTTGATTCCACAGTTGAGATAATTTCAACAGAAACAGAAGAAGGAATACAGCTATTTAAAGCTTTTGGAGGAATTGCAGCTATTTTAAGATATAAAGTTAATTAGATTTATTATTTTCAAAAAAATTATTTCTAATTTTCTCTACTTAGATTAAAGGATTTATTGATTAATAAAATTAATTATTTGGATTTTATTTAATTTAATTTAATTTATTTTATTTTTATTTAATTTAATTTATTTTATTTTATTTTTATTTTATTTTTATTTTATTTTATTTTTATTTTATTTTTATTTATTTTATTTCATGAATAAAAAAATAAAAGATAAATTTTATCTTTATTGTAATTCAGCCAAGTCGACTAACTTTTATTAAGGATTCCACTGGAATTCCTTCTATTTCAGAAATACCCACTTTATCTATTAAGACTGTCACGGCTTTTGGTTTGGCGCCTAAATCTTTTAAAGCATTTATAACTTGAGTAACAGTTTTTCCACTGGTTATAACATCATCCACAATAATAACTTTTTTTCCTTTTACAGATGCGAAATTTTCACTAATTGCTCCTTCTTCATTAACTTTTTCATTATCACTTTTTCGATGTTTAATAGGGTGGAAAACAGCTAAAGATGTTTTCAAACCTTTTTCTGTTTCTAAAACATTTGCCATCATTGTTGCAAATGGAATTCCGCTAACAGCTATTCCTACAATCACATTAGCTTTTCCATGAGCTAAAGCCATATCACTTAAAGCTGCAGAAACATATCTGAGTCTTGATGTACTTTCACCTAAACTATTCCAATTTATAGCAAAATCAATTGGAGCATCTTTTATTTTTTCCTCATTTTGTTTTTGAAGAGCTAACCATCTAGCTGTGTCCATAGAAACATTAAGCTCATCAGCTATTTCTCCAGTTGTAAAACCATGACTTCTAAGATCATTAGCTTTTTTTATAAGTTGTTCATTCATATTTTCACCATAGCTAAGTTTAATGTCATTGTACTTAATTATTTTAAAAAAATTTTATTTCGCCTTGTCTTCTTGTTACCTATCTAAACAAGGTTTATTTCATTTAATTTAATTGGAACTTGGTCTTTGGAAGATTTTTTTGCGGCTAAAACCATTTTAAGAGCATTAAGCCCATCTTCTCCACTAATTTCAGGGTCTTCATCATTGATAATTGAATTTAAAAATGATGTGATCTCTTCTTTTAAAGGCTCTTCGTGCTGAATTTCGACATCTTGAGCGAATTTTCCAAATACATCTATACTTTGATCGATATAATCAACGGTAATTATTCCATCGGTTCCTGTAATTTCTATTTCTCTTCTTTTATATGGTGTAAGCCAATTAACTTCTAATATTCCTGTGATTCCATTTTCAAACTTTGTCATTATTTCAGCATGATCTTCGTACTCACACTTTTCAAGAATACTTCCCATAGTTGCAAATACTTGAGTCACATTTTCATTAAATAAATAATACATAACATCCAAGTCATGAATAGCTAGGTCTATTGTTACTCCAACATCTTTTATTCTCGGAGGAAATGGACCTACCCTTTTTGCAGAAGCTGAAACAACATCTCCAATAACATCATTTTCAATCAATTCTTTTGCTTTCTGAATTGCAGGATTAAATCTTTCTACATGTCCTGTTCCAAGNTTAACTCCTTTCTTTTTAGCAAAAGCAATCATTTCTTCTGCTTCCTTTAAAGTGAATGCAATTGGTTTTTCTACTAAAACATCTTTTCCATGTTCAATTGCAGCCATAACGACACTATGGTGGTGAGTTGTGGGAACACAAACACTCACCGCTTCAATTTCAGGATTTTCTAATAATTTTTCATAATCAATATAGCTTTCAGCGTCATATTTTTTTGATACTTGTGATAAAGTTCTTTTTCTCACATCTGAAGTAGCTATAAGATTAGCATTCTCTACACGGCTATAGACACGGGCATGATTGTGACCCATAGCTCCAACACCAATAACTCCAACATTAACAGTATTCACACATAATCCTCCATAAGACTACCAATTTCTTTTCCTAAATTGTAAGCTTCTTTAATAGGGCCTTCAATTCTATTTTTATAAAGTATTTCTCCTTTTTGACTTAATAAAATAGAATATAAACGTAATTTTTTATCTTTCACCTTAGCTACTGAACCAATAGGCCACTGACACCCAACACCTAATTCTTCTAAAACAGTTTTTTCAGCTAAAACTTCTTGAAATGAATTGTAATCATTTATTTTGCCAATGATTTCTTTTGAACACGAGTCTTTTCTTGTGATAATAGCTATAGCTCCTTGACCCGCAGGTGGTGTAAAATATTCTATTGAAAATCTGTTTTGAATGTGCTGTGCCAAATTTAATCTTTTCAATCCAGCCTCTGCCATAATTGTAGCATGAACTTCTCCATTTATCACTTTATTTACTCTGGTTTCAATATTTCCACGAATCGGTTTTAGTTTTAATTCTTTGTTATAGAGATTACAAAAAGCTTCTCGTCTCAAGCTACTAGTTCCAAGACTTGATCCTTTAGGAAGTTCATCCCATTTATATTTGGATATGAAAACTTCATTGGGAGATTCTCTTACAGGAACTGCAGCTATTTCTAAATCTTCATTTAAATCTGTAGGAACATCTTTTAAACTATGGACAGCAAAATCAACTTCTTCTTCTAAAACTGCTTTATCTAATTCTTTGGTAAATAATCCTTTTGAATCGATATTATAGAGTTGGGAATCAGTAATTTTATCTCCAGTAGTTTTAATAATTTTAACATCTATCTCTTCTTTTGTAATATTTGATAAACATTTTTTAATATAATTAGTTTGTACTAAAGCTAATTTACTTCCTCTTGTCCCTACAATCAACTAAAATCCTCCAATCCTTAAAAGAATTGATTTCAATCTTTTAAAAAACTCGCTTTTTTAATGTTAGAAAATCTTCGTTTTTTTAATTCATTATATATTGTTTTAAGTTATAAGCTTTTCTTTAATTAAATTTTTTTTTTTTAATTTATAAATTTTAAAATTAGATTTTTTTTATTAAAAAATATATTTCATACTTTTTTATTAAAAAAGGTTTTTCATTTTTTTTCAGATTTTTTCAGACTTTTTTTAGTTTTTTTATTTATTCAATTAATTTAATCATTTTTTTTTTATTAAATGTGAAAATCATACTATCTTTTGTTTATTTGGGAATAATTCGAACGATAGATGAAAAGAATATTTTTTTCTCGTTCAATAGCTATTTTTTGTGCTTTCATAGGATCACCAATGTGTAAAACATCGATTTCCATTTTATTTTTAATTTCTAATCCTAATTCATCAACTAATATTAAGCTGATTTTTTTTTCAAGAATAAACTTATTTAAAACAGTAGCTAACTCATTTTCATTTATTTCTTCACAAGTTATGCCATATCTTCCCCCAATAATAATATAATATGCATCTAAATCTTTTATCATATTTATGGAACTTTCAATGGCTTTAACATTTATCCCTGGATTGATCTCCTCAATAATTCTAAAACCACTTATAATTTTTTGAGAACTCCTTCCTTTAATTCTTTTAAAATTATTTAATTTTTCCTCAATTACTTTCTCGTCAATTTCTAGGGTTAAAGCTGCTGCGACCACTCCTAAAATATTTAATACATGATGTCTGCCCATAGCAAATGTTTCAAGTTTTAATGTGCCATTAATTTTCTTACCATATATGGTTTTTATATTTCTAAAAGAAAGATTCAATTCTGTTTTATCAAGCCCATATTGAACTTTACGAACTACTAAGTTTGATTCATTATTTATTTCAGGGTTTTGGGATAATGTAAAGGTATTTATTCGTTTTTTTCCCTCTGTAGCTCTTTTTTTATAATAATTTTCCAATGCTTCTCTTTCAGCCACAATTAAATCACAGTTAAAAATTTGTTCTTTAGCTTCTTTTGCATTAGAAGTATTTTTAGCTATTGGGTAATTTTCAATGATATTTGTTAGAATTCCAATATTTCCAATTCCTGTGACCCCTAAAGAACTTTCAAATATGCAAGAATCGTAATTAAAATTGAAATTGTCATGGAAATTAAATTCAAATTCATTATTTAAATCATTAATTTCTAAATTAGCTTTTTTTTCAGCTAATTCTATAGTTTCTAAAATACTTGCAGGAGTTATACTAATATTTTTTTTAAGTTCAATACTTTCACCATTTTTATAAAGGCATGCACTTAAGCTACTTAAAACAAGAGGATTAGAATCTATTAAGATTTCTCTTAACATAGCTATGGTACTAGTTTTTCCTTTTACTCCTGTTACTTCAATAATAGGAATATTTTTTTTCCTTGCTTCTTGTTTCCATTTAGCTAATATTAATCTCACAGCTTCATGATGATTCAGATTGTTTTTTATTTCATCCTCAAAATTTTGATATTTAGTACTTGAATTATTAAATGAGGTTTTAAGATTGTTCCTGATTTTTTCTGAGGTTAAGGGACAATGAACTGGGGATATTATTGTTAACTCATTTGAATTAATGTTTTTTTCCTTAACTTCCTTTTCAATTGAATGGATTTCTTCGATTAATTTAATATTTTTCGATTTTAATAGATTCTTATCTTTATTTTTTAGAGTTTTATAAATATCATAAGAAAATATTTCTTTAAAATAGCTTAATTTAGATAATTCAATAGCTATTTTAACTCCACCATGAGTTAAGTCTACAATAAGGGCGTTCATATGTATCAATAGCTTATTTTAACTTTAATTCTTAAAATTTTATTAATTATTTAAAATATAATTTTTTTATTTTTAAATTTTTTAAGATTAACAATTTTTTATTTTTTTTCATCAATTAAAAAATTAATATTTTTTTTTTTTTTTTTTTTTTTTTTTTTTTTTTTTTTTTTTT
>WRNS01000062.1 GCA_009776495.1 Methanobrevibacter sp.
TTTAAAGTAATTTATAAAAAAAAGTAGTTATTTTAAGATAATTTATAAAAAAGTATTTAATTTTTAAGATTAATTAATTAAAAAAAGTATTTATTTTTCAGATGAATTTATAAAAAAATTATATTTAAAAATAAAAAAAGTTTTAGATGGAAAATCCATCTAAATTATACAATTTTATTTCTCTTCGTTTATTTAAGTTCCATTGCATTCTTTGGACATGCATCCATACATTGTTCACACAAAGTACAGAAACCAACAAGAGGCAAATTACCTTCATCTTTGATTTTCAACATGTCGTATGGACAAACATCCACACAAGTTTCACATTGTTCACACAAAGATGGGTTGAAAACAATTCTGTTTCTTACAACAGTTTCACCATTGATTACTTTATCGATTGGAGATAAAGTGAGAGCACCTTCAGGACATTTTGCAGCACAAGCACCACATCTAACACACATGCTAAATGATGGTTCTTGATTGGTTTGATCATCCCCAGGCAATTGGACACCATCTTCTTTAACAACACGAATAGCTTCGGATGGACAAGTAGTTGCACATTTTCCAAGGAAATTACATTTATCTGAAATGTTAACTGTACCCTCTTCATTTGAAGGTTTAGCATCTCCCCATTCAACATCTAAACTAATAGCGTCAACTGGACAGGTTTTTTCACATAAACTACATGCAGCACAAATATCTGGAAGTTCTACTGATAAGCTAGATGTTGCTTCAATAAAGTCACCAGGACAAATGTCAACACAGCTGTTACAGCCAATACATTTGTCTTCATCTAATGAGAAAGACACGATTTCTTTGGAACGTTTTTCTGGTTTTATTTTAGAAATAAATACAGCATCCCATGGGCAAGTTTGTGAACAAACCCCACATTTGATACAAGTATCTTCATCAATATCTATTTCTCCACCAGTTTCAGCAAGTGTAATGGCGTCTACAGGACATTCTGCTACACAAGTACTACAACCACGGCAATCTTTAATAAAGATTGGCTCGTCAATATTTAATTCACGAGTTTTTGGTTCTTTAATACCAGGAATTCCAATAACTTCCACAGGACATACATCGACACATTTTTGACACATTACACAGAAACCTTGTAAAGGTAAAGGTCCTTCACAATCACAGAGTTTTAATGTTTTAGGAGGACATATGTCAACACAATCTCCACACTCTTCACATTTAGCTGGATTGTAAACTATTCTTACCTTAGAAGTCCCTTCTTCAATAAGTAATTCATCTGCAGTGAGTGCACCATTTGGGCAAGCTTCAGTACATTTAGGATCTCCATCACAAATATCACAGTAGACAACCTGTTGGTTCTCTAACTCAATAGCTGCTGATGGACAAGTTCCTTCACATGCTCCACATTTTATGCAGTCTTCTTGATTGACTACGATCATTTGTTACACTCCCTATAGCTTTTGAATTAAGTTACCATTACTGTCATAAACTTCTACAGTAGCTAATCTCATTTGACTATCCATTGTATGAGTTGCACAGGATAAACATGGATCGTGTGCCCTTATAACCATTTCCATTAAGTTGAAGATTTTATCATCTACTTCCACACCAGGTTTAATATAGTCTTGAGCTACTTTTTGAATACCCATTTCCATAGCAGGATTATTTTGAATAGTTGCAACTATAATATTGACATTGGTCATTAAACCATCATCATCGGTTTTGTAGTGGTGTATTAAAGTTCCACGAGGAGCTTCAACAATACCTGCACCTTCACCAGCTACTCTTTCAATAGCATCTGGGAATTTTTTACCGGATAAATCTCCTTCTAGATGATTAACAGCACATTCAGCTGAAGCTAAAATCTCAATTAATCGTGCCCAGTGGTATAGTAATGGTGCTTGAGCGTAACCAAATGCTTTACGGAAGTCATTTAAACGTTCTTGAGCAAGAGGTGCTACATCAGGCATTTTATCACAAACATTAATCCTAGATAATGGTGCAACCCTGTAAATACCTTCAGGATATCCTAATTCTTTAATGTATGGGAATTTTAACCAGGAATAAGGTTTAACATGTTCTGCAACTATGTCTAAGTATTCAAGATTATTGTATTCATACTCAATTTTGGAACCATCTTTACTTTTAATTCTGACATTTCCATTGTAAAGATCCCAAACACCGTCGTTAACTATACCACAGTGTCTAGTATCACCAAAATTACCAAGAGTTGAAGCTAATTCAATATTTTCTTCAAAAATAGGAATAGCTAAATCTAAGGTAGCTTGAGCTAATTCTATATTTTTCTGGGCTTTGCCAAGTAAATCTTTTTGAGTGTCAGCATCAAGTTCAGTAGAAATACCACCTGGAGTTGAAGAAGTTGGATGAATTGGTCTTCCACCAACAGCTTTAACAATATCTAAACCATTTCTTCTAATTTCAATAGCTTGTAGGGCTACTTCTGGCATATCTTTAATAACTTGGAAAACATTTCTGTTTTTTCTTGTAGCATCAGGAACAACAAAATCTGGAGCTGTTAAGAAATAGAAGCTTAATGCATGTGAATGCATGTAAGATCCCCAATTCATGAGTTCTCTCATTTTATATGCAGCAGGTAAGATTTCATCGTCATTAAAACCATAACATTGATCTGCAGCTTTTGCAGCAGCTAAGTGGTGTTGTACATCACAGATACCACAAATTCTTGGAACTATCCTTGGAGCTTCTTCCACAGGACGTCCTTGCATGAATTTTTCAAATCCTCTAAATTCCATAACATGTAACCTGGTATCTTGAACATTTCCTGCATCATCAAGATGTACAGTAATCTTTGCATGTCCTTCAATACGGGTTACAGGTTCCATAGTAATTTTTACCATTTATTTGCCCCCATTTTGCATTTTAGCAGGTATTAAAGCAGCTGGTAACGTGTAAGTATAAAATGTACCAACAATATCATCTAATTGCTCAGCCACTTGTTCTGGGTCAATTGTTTTATCTTCTTCTATACCATAATCAGAAGCAATAGCACTAATCATCTTAGCACCTTGATCCATAACTTTTGAAGTAGGACCATAACATCCTCTACATTGAATAGCTGCAGATGGACATTCAGCACCACATAATGATATAGTAGCTGGACCCATACAGATTAATCCTTGAGAGATTAAACATAAATCCTCTTCAGGTTTTCCGATTTCGAACTGTCTCTTAATGAAGTCCATTGATAAACCTTCAGGTGGTTTTTCTCTTGGACAAACTTCACAAAGGTTAGTAGTTGGTAATTCAATAGGTTCCCCTTTTAATAATGCTACAACAGCTTCTGCAACAACATCAGATCTTGGAGGGCATCCTGGAACTACTAAATCCACATCAACAGCTTCAGCTAATGGTCTAACTCTACTTTCTAGTTGTGGAACTTCTTCATTTGGAATAACTCCATCAGGATTAACTGTACTTGGAGAGTTAATATATGCTTCATTTTGTAATTCTTCCACAGTGTGTAAATTACCAAGTCCTGGAACTCCTCCATAAGCAGAGCAGGTTCCGTAAGATATAATGAAATTTGCTTTTTCTCTTAACATTTCAGCTAATTCTCTGTTTTCTTCGTTTCTTATTCCACCTTCAATGATTANAACATCTAATTCAGGTACTTCATCATATTTAGTATCCATGAGTACNGGTGAAAATTGAAATTCNGCTAATTCTAGAACATCTAATAAAGATTCATGAAAATCAGCAATAGATAAGTGNCAACCAGAACATCCTCCTAGCCACATTGTTCCTATTTTTGCTTTTTCTGCCATTATTTTTCCTCCAATTAAGCNTCAGCATCTAATTGTTCTTTAAGTGGTGCAGGACCTAAATCTTTAACACGGTCTACCATCATTTTAACAGTGTCTGCAAATTTTTCACCTTCAGATGCAGAAATCCAATCATGATAAACTCTTTCTCTGCCAATTCCCATTTCTTCAGCTAATTTGTAAATTAGTCTCATTCTACGATCTAATTTATAGTTACCTGCATCATAATGGCAGTCACCATGGTGACATCCAGCTATTACTACTCCATCTGCTCCTTCTCTAAATGCCTTCAATACAAATTGAGGTTCAATTCTTCCAGAACACATAACTCTAATAACCCTTATATTTGGCGGGTATTGCATTCTTGCTGTACCTGCAGTGTCTGCTCCACCATAGGAACACCAGTTGCAACAAAACATTACAATCTTTACATCATCTTCAGCCATAGAGTATCCTCCTCTATTTATTAGATTTAATTCACATTTACATGCATATTCAGTCTTTAACTTAAATGTATCTACTCTACATTTAATTTAAATGTACCTTAATGAACATTTATATTATTTACATTAATGTACTGATTATAAATTTGGATAGAACTTAATATAAAGGTTACTTAGAAATTCAATCCGAAAACTTTATATATTACATTACAAACCTTGAAAAAGTATAAAAATAGAAAAATTATTTGAAAATCTGCTTATAAAATGAATAATTTTAATAATTAATTGACATTACCACAATAAATAATGATATTTGAATGAAAAATTAAAAAACTCAATAATTATTTGTTATTTTATAAAAAAACTTTGATCAATGATTTAAAATCCATTCTTAAAAAATTTATGAAAATAAAAAAAACTTCCCAAAGCATAATGATTAATTCCTGTCCATCCACCAAAGAAAATAACTAGATTTTCGAAAATAAACACGAAAAATTCTCAAAACCATCCACTAATACGAAAAAACCAATTGAAAATATTAAAAATCAATGAATTAATGACAATATGAAAATAAATTAAATAAAACATGATAAAAATAATAATCAAAATGAAATAAAAAAAATATGATAAAAATAAAAATGAAAATTAATTAAAAAAAATAGAAAATAATAAATAAAAAATAAAATAAAATATGGAATTTATTCCATTTTACTAAATCTAGTTTCTAATTTTTCTAAAACACCTGGTAAAGAGGTGTATTCCATTTCTTCAGAAGGAAGTCTGTGTGGTTCAAATGGACCATGCCTTCTCATGTATTCAGCTATTTCTGCAGCTTGTTTTCTTGTGGTGTCATATGCAGGGTCATCGAATAAGTCAACAGGGCCAATTAGCTTACAGTCAGCTACCTGGAATCCTAAACCAATTATTCTTGGAGGACCATCAAATCTGATTGGATTAGCTTCTTCTTCACTTGTTGGCATTAAAGGACCATTGTGAGAACCTCTCATCCATCCACCGACTAAATGTGGAAATGCGAATGGTTCAACAACTTCTCCTGCTGCAGGGAATCCTGATTGTGCACGACAAATAGCTACTGGATCATCTTTACCAACATATTTACCAGCCATTAAATTCAATCTTTCTGTACTAACACTTGCAGCTATTTCCCCTGAATTTTTCTTATATATCCGTTTTATAACATAACGTCCAGTAGAACCTAACAGAGCAAGTAAATCATATGCTTCTTCAGGACAATTCATAGTTACTTTTCTGTGTTCCATTACATCGAAAATTTCAAAGGTGAATCCATCATGTAAATTTGGATCGATTACAAGTCCTGCTGTATTAAAGGGATCTGCAAATATCCGATATAATGGTAAGTTAAATGCACCAGGTTCGGTTTTATCACAGCAAAAAACAATAACAGGATCACTTGATCTTTCTTTAAATTCCATTTCAGCTACACCTGGACCCATACCCTTCACATTTCCNGAAAATGAGTCAGATAATANGTCTTGACCAGCACCATATAATTTTAAATTTCGAGCTTCTTCTGTTGATTGCATGAAAGCATCNAATGCAGTTTTATGAACTTCTTCGTTTTCTTCTCCATTTTTATGAGTCATTATAAGATCAATGTCATCCCCACATCGGGCAATATAATAATCTTCTAGTATGCTCTCTTCTAAAGCTTTATTTAAAACTTCATCACATTTTTCCATCAAAGCTGGGTGAGCTACACCATGACCAGAAACACTTCCAACATCTGCTTTTATTACACTTATTGTAGTCTTCATAATTACACATCAAATTAATGGCTATTAAAATAACAATATTGAGATTGCTTAAGCCATAGCTATTTATATAATAATAATATTTTTAATTTTAATAGATATAAACTTTATTATTAAAAATTTCACTAGATATAAACTTTATTATAAATTATTATAAATTTTTATTTATTATTTAATTATAATTAATTTT
>WRNS01000063.1 GCA_009776495.1 Methanobrevibacter sp.
AAATTATAATTTATATTAAAAACAAATTTTTATAAAAAAAGGTCAAGGGAAAATTTCTAAATACATAATTATAATCTTTAATTTTGTATAAAATATTATTAAAATCGATTATTATCAATTTATCAAAAAGAATTATGAAATTATTCTTCAAAGGTGGATCTATGTCTTTTATAGTACTTAAAAACATTAATAAAACATTCAATGATATTGCAGTTCTTAAAGATGTGAATGTTAATATTGAGGAAGGAAGCGTGCTTGGAATTCTCGGTCGTAGTGGTGCTGGAAAATCTGTTTTAATAAACATGCTGCGTGGAACCAAAGAATACAAACCAGATAGTGGACAAGTTATTTATAACATTGCTATTTGTAAAAAATGTTTACATGTGGAACCTCCATCTAAAGCTGGTGAAGCTTGTGAGTGTGGAGAAAAGTTAGAATCAAAGGAAATAGATTTTTGGAACACAACTAGACAAGAATTTTCAGAAATTAGAAAAAGAATAGCTATTATGCTACAGAGAAATTTCGCTTTGTATGAAAGAGAAACTGTTATAGAAAATGTTTTGATAGAATTGAAAAGTGGGGAATATGAAGAAAAGCTCTATCATGCAATCGATCTCCTTGAAATGGTTCAAATGAGCCATAGGATAACACATATAGCTCGTGATTTAAGTGGAGGAGAAAAGCAAAGAGTCGTTCTTGCAAGACAAATGGCAAAAGATCCAATGATATTTTTAGCTGATGAACCAACAGGAACCTTAGATCCTCAAACAGCAGAACATTTGCACCAAACTTTAGTAGAAGGTGTCAAAAATCAAGGTATAACTATGGTCATTACTTCCCATTGGCCTGAAGTTATGAAAAAATTAGCTGATCAAACCATTTGGTTAGAAAAAGGAGAAATCATTGAAGAAGGCCCTGCAGATACTGTTGTTGAAAATTTCTTAGCCACAGTCCCTTTACCACAACAAGCAGAAGAATATGTTAATGATGAACCAATCATCGAAATAGAAAATGCTAAAAAACATTATTATTCCATTGAACGAGGGGTTATCAAAGCTGTTGATGGAGTCAATCTTAATATTAACAAAGGAGAAATATTTGGCATAGTAGGTCTTAGTGGTTCAGGAAAAACAACCTTGACTCGAATGTTAATTGGATTAACCGAACCAAGTAGTGGAGAAATAAGAGCTAAGCTTGGTGATAATTGGATTGATATGATTCAAAAAGGTCCTTTAGGTAGAGGACGTATAATGCCATATATAGGTTTACTTCATCAAGAATACTCGTTATATCCTCATAGGACCGTTCTTGGAAACTTAACCGAAGCAATTAGTTTAGAACTTCCTGCAGAATTTGGTAAAATGAAAGCTATTCATACTTTAAATGCTGTTGGGTTCGATGATGAATATGCACTGAGTATTTTAAACAAAGANCCNGATGAATTAAGTGGTGGTGAGCGNCACAGAGTAGCTATTGCTCAAGTACTAATAAAAGAACCTAATATTGTTATATTAGACGAACCTACTGGAACTATGGATCCTATAACAAGAGTTCAAGTTACTGATTCTATATTAAAAGCAAGAGAAGAGTTAAAACAAACTTTTTTAATAATTTCTCACGATATGGATTTTGTTATTGATGTTTGTGATAGAGCAGCTTTGATGAGAGGGGGAAAAATCTTGAAAATTGGAGATCCTAAAGAAATTGTCAAAGAATTAACTCCTGATGAAAAAGAAAAGATGTTGAATTAATTACACTTATATAATTTAACATACAATAATAATAATTTTATAATTTAATAAACCAAGAAGAAATAAAAGAAAGAAAAATGTTTATTAAAATTAATTTTTAAAAAATCACAAGTTATGTTTAATTGGAGGATTATTAATGGTATGGGATGATGCACCATCACATGTATGTAGAGGAGGAGACAGTAGAGCATTGGCATTTTGCTGCCCGCCAGTAAAACCTTGCCCTGTATTGCATGCTCTTGACGATGTAAATATTAGTGCTCAAGAATATATGGAGATTAAAGATGAGTTTGCNAAAAATACTAGGTTNGGAGAAGGGGCGAGAACTTGTTTTGGATCACTTGTTTGGTGCTGTAAGCCATCTAAACCATGNCCACTNCGAGACATGGTTTTTACAACTATTGATATGACCGTTGANGAATATTTATCTCTTAAAAAACAATTATCNGATAAATTAACTGGAAAAGAAAAGGATGATGGAAACGAAAATGTGGACGCCCTTGCAGATGCTTTTTCAATTAGTGAAAATGAAGCTATGAAAGTGCTTCAAGATTGTGATAATGATTTAAGAATGGCCATGAAACTACTTAGAATGCAAGTATTAGAAAAATCAAAATAAAATTAAATCATATATAAATCCTATTTGATTCAAACATACCAATTGAAAAAAGATTAGCTATTAATCAATTTTTAATTAAAATATGTAATTATTACCCTTTTTTATTTTTTTATTAATAAATACAATCATTTGAAATTTTTCATAAAAATATAAATAATTTGAAAAAATTTTTTATAAATAAATATTTTTAATTTGTTAAATGAATTTAATAAACATAAAATAATGTTAATAACAAATTGAAATATAATAATACATTATTAATTATTGATCATATTTAAAAACCTTTGGAATGGAAAAGTTTTTTATCACAGACACATTTGAATATAAAATATATCTAAATAAAGTTGGGAGTAACTATGGGATGGAGCTCAATTTTCCTACAAATGAATAATAAAAAAATTTTAATAGTTGGTACTGGAGAAGTCGGGAGAAGAAGAGCTGAAAGATTCTTAAAAGAAGGTGCAGAAGTAATATTACTTGGAAACAAAATTTCAAATGAATTAAAAGAAAAGGGAGCTATTTTCAAATTAAAAAAGGTCACATCAAAAGAAAATTTAATCACATTAGTTAATTGGGCCGACATAGTAGTGATTGCAAGTGATGATACAAAATTAAATAGCTATGTATCTTCGATTAGTGGGAAAAAATTGGTAAATAGAGCAGATTTTCCTGAAGAAGGAGATTTGATTGTTCCAACAGTTTTTTACATTGATGATATTCAAATTTCAATATTTACAAATGGAAAAAGCCCACTGATGGCTCGAAAATTAAGAAAAAAAATCACCTCTTCAATAACTAATGAAGACATCCGACATATAAAACTTCAAGATTATGCAAGAAATATTTTAAAAAAAAATATCTCAAATCAAAAAGATAGAAAGAAAATTTTATATGAAATTGTTAACGATGCGAAAATTAAAGAATTTATTCATGATAATCAATTAAAAGAAGCTAAAGAATATATTGATTCTTTAATAAATAAAATTAAATAAATAAGTAAATAAAAAAAAAACAACAACAACAAAACAAACTAACAAAACAACAACAACAAAACAAACAAATAAAACAACAACAAAACAAACAAAATAGCAACAACAAAACAAACAAAATAGCAACAATAACTAAAACAACGATTCAATAAATTAGTAATTTTTAAAAAAGTGTACGAATTGAAAGGGAGGAGGGTGTATCTAATTGATAATTAACATACGAGTAGATCATACAATTGCCGATATTGAAACAATGGAACATATATCGAGTGAATTAAGAGATTTATTTAATGAATTTAAAAGAGAGTTCAATATTCAAGAGTATATTGAAATAGCTACATGTAATAGAAAAGAATATTTCATTCATTCAGACTCTTGTACTTATGATCATACCATCTTAGATAGTGAAAATAAAAAGTTAATTATTGATTGGGGAGACACCGCTATAATTCATCTTTTAAAAATGGCATCTGGTCTTGAATCAATGATAGTTGGAGAAGATCAGATATTAGGTCAGATAAAAAATTCTAAAAAGTTAAGTGAAAAAGAAGGACATTGTGGTAAAGTCTTAGATATTCTTTTTACAAAAGCTATTCATGTTGGACAAGTAGTTCGCAGAAAAACTAAAATTAACAGAGGTTCTGTTTCTATTGGTTCAGCTGCAGTTGATTTAGCAGAGGAACGTATCGGTGATTTGAGTAACAAACATGTTCTTGTTATTGGTGCAGGTAAAATGGGAACACTTGTTGCTAAAGCATTAGCTGAAAAAAATCTTAAAGCTATTTTAGTTGCAAACAGAACATACTATAAAGCTGTGAGATTAGCCAATGAACTTAATGGAAAAGCTATACTTTTTGATGAACTAAATGATTGTTTAAGTAATGCTGATGTGATAATAAGTGCTACAGATTCCCCCCACCTAATTTTAACGAAAGAAAGGATTGAAGGATTTGTCAACAAAAATTCGTCGAAAAAAATGATGATGATTGACATAGCTAATCCTCGAGATATTGATGAAAATGTTAAAGAATTAGGTGTTCATTTATTCAATATTGATGATTTACGAGGAATCGCTAATAAAAATAAAAAATTTAGAGAAAGTGAAGTCATACAAGCCGAAGAAATTATTAACTATGAATTTGATTTACTCAAAAATTCTTTCAAATTAATGGAAGTTGAAGGTCTTTTGGCAGATATTAGAATATCAATGGAAGATATCCGAAAAAAGGAATCTCAAAAAGCTAATTTAAAACTTGTTGACATTGAAAATAGTGATAAAGTAATCGATAATCTTTCAAAATCAATTGTTAATAAAATATTTCATGATATTTCATTGAATATAAAAAAAGCTGCTGAAAATGAAGATTTTGAGGTTATCGAAGCAATAAGATGCATTTTTCAAAAATGATTAATATTAAAATAATTATAAAAAAAATAATATAAAAAATTATAAAAAAATAATTTTTAAAAAAATATATTTCACGACAAGAATATTAGAAAAATTTTATAGAATATAAAAAATTTTAATTAAAAGTTTTAAATTTTATTTTAAAAAATTTTTTTAATTCAGTACAAATTTACAAGAATCGAAACTATTCATCTAAACATATTCTTTGGAGGTTTATTTTCAGAAGATTTAAAGTTTTTTAAAGCTTGATTGAAATGAATCATTGAAACTTCTTCTTTATCTTCATACAGTGCATTGTGTAATGCAGATTTCAATAATTTTTCCTTAATATCCCTTCCAGACATTCCTTCAGAAATTTTTGCTAATTTTTCAACTGATACCATCACTTTACANGGNATAGTTTCTATAAACTGATGTAACATGAGCTTTCTTTCATTNTCATCAGGGATTTTAAATTCAAATTCATCTTCAAATCTGCTCCTAATTGCATAATCAAGTTGCTGAGGATTGTTAGTTGCAGCTATGGTAACAACACCTTCATTGTCACGAATCCCATCCATTTCAGTTAAAAGAGCATTTACAACCTCTGAAACATCACCACGGAGTGATTGAAATTGTCTATGGAGTCCAATGGCATCAATTTCATCTATGAAAATAACGGATGGAGAATTTTTTAATGCTACTTCGAAAAGTTCATGGATTTTACCAGCACCATCTCCTACATGATCTCCAATTAAAGTTGTAGCTTTGACTAAGTACAATGGGACTTTAAGTTCATTAGCTAATGATTTAGCTAACATAGTTTTACCAGTACCTGGAAGTCCATAAAACAATATGTTTCGAGGAGCCCATTGACCAAATTTTTCAGGACTCTTCAAATACTTCATTATAATTTTACATTTATTTTTTGCTTCATTTTGACCTATGACCTCATTGATTCTTAAATCAGATTCAATAACTTCAATATCGTGTTTAATCTTTTCATTTACATCAACAAGCACGATAGAAGTAGATTCGGCGATCATAGAGTTATTAGGATGAACTTTTAAAATTTTGAATCCAAAATCAGGGAGGATTTTTTGATCAAATAGATAAGATCCTTCTTTAACTATTGTTCCCATCCATTGTTCCTTTGCATAATGTTCAAATAGTGATTTATCTAATATTTCCAGCTTAGGACTTTCCATTAAATGAAAATTAAAAGGATATCCTACACTTTGAAGGACAATAGCTTTTGATTCTTTGGTAGTATTTTGTTCATTATTAACAATCTTATTACTATACTTTTGAGATTTTGAAGATTTATTTTCTGATTTCACTAATCCACCAACTAAAAAAAAAAAATTATAGAATTTTTTTTCTATTAATAAACAATTGAATTATTTT
>WRNS01000064.1 GCA_009776495.1 Methanobrevibacter sp.
TAAATATTTTCCATATTAAAATAATAATATTATAAATTAAATAAAAATAGCTAATTTTTAAATAAATTCATAAAAAATAATTATTTATTTTTATAATATTAATTTTCAACGAAAATTATTATAAACAAAAAAATAATATATCTTATATAAACAAAGGAAGGATAAATTATGTTCATTAATGGAAGAATAAGTCCGTTCCAACCAGGAGAACCTGTTAAACCTGAACAATTTCAAGGAAGACAGAAGATTATAGATAAATACTCAAATCTTTTATATGAATCTTCTAAAGGTAAATCACACCATTTTTTTATAACAGGAAAAAGAGGAATGGGAAAAACATCATTAGCAAGATATTTAAAAGAATGTGCCCGTCATAAATACCAAATGATCGGAGTTCATATTGTTAATGAAGGAATTCATGATATAGATGGATTAATTATTCAAATTGTTGAAAACATATTAAATGAAATTGAAGCTGAAAAATGGTCTAAAAAAATAATCAATGCATTTACAAAGTATGTAGATAAAGTAGGGCTTTTTGGAGTCACTTTCAAATTTAAACCAGAAAAGGACATGTTACATAATTTAAGAAGTAATTTTGCTCATTTTTTAATGGATTTAATAAGTAATTTTGAAGACAAACAGGGGATATTCATAATAATTGATGATGTCAATGGATTATCTAAAACACCAGAATTTGCAAATTGGTATAAAAGTTTCACTGATACATTAGCTACTTCTTTTTCAGGCCCTACACCTATAGCTATGATGCTTACAGGATATTCTGAAAAATTAGAAGCTTTATCCCACCATAATGAATCATTTTCTAGAATTTTTAAACATGCTAATATTGGGAGTTTGCCTGAAAAGGAAATAAAAAATTTTTTCATTGAAACATTTAATGAAATAGATCTCCAAGTTGAAACAGATGCTTTAAATTTGATGACTCATTTTTCCTCTGGACTGCCAACTATGATGCAAGAAATAGGTGATGGAGTTTTTTTGGGTCAATGAAAAAACTATTATTGATACTAAAATTGCACTTAGAGGTATATTAAGAGCAGGTGAAGAAATTGGATTGAAATATTTAAAACCCGCTTTAGATAACTCTATTAAAAGCGACAAATATTTAGATATATTTGATAAATTAGGCATTGATTTTGTTGAACATAATATTGAAGAAGATTATTCCTTTAGGAAGAGAGATTTTAAAGACAAGTTAAATGATGATGAAATCAAAGTTTTTGGTGATTTTTTAATAAGAGCTAGATCTTTAAACATTATTGAATTTACTGGGGCTACTAGAAGTGGGCATTATAAATTCACTAATAATTTATATCCTTTGTACTTTTTTATCCGATCTTCCACTAGAAATGAATCTTAATTAAATACTATTCCAACATAGATTTTTTAAAGCTTAAAAGACTCAAAAATAGAATAAAGCATAAAAAAAATCTAACATGCATTTATATTATTATCATCTAAGCTTAAAAAGATTTATATAGTATCTAGATATACTATAATGTGCAAAGCAAAGAGTCAAGATAACTTATCCTGACTCTTTTCCTATATTCTTTTTTTTACTCATATCTTCAATGTATTAGCTATTGCTCTCTATAAAAGCAAGATTGAAACTTTAAAAGATTCTTCATCTATTTTAATTTATAAATAATAAAATAATAGTGTGGTTAACTCTTGATTAAATTAAAATTTAGAGCGAGTTAATCCAGAGCAATTTGGAGAATTTTCACATCTATAGCCACCATTTTTTAATTTAATCAATCTACCACCACATATTAAACATCTATCTCTACCTTCAGAACTTGATTTTTTATCATAAATGATGACAGTCTTTTCAGAATCATTTTTTTCTAAATTATCATTGTGCTTCCTATTTTTTTCTATAAGTTCCTTTAAAAATGATCCTCTTGTTCTTCTTAAAACATTTACATCTATATCCATCTTTTGTAAGCTTTGTATTCTAAATTCATACATTTTGATTTTCATTTTGTATTGGTTCATTATTATAGAATCTGGTTCTCTTTCCCATGCTGCTTGTCTGCGTTTATATTCTAGCATCTCTTTTTCTATTAGTTGAATTTTCCTTTCTAAACTAAAGATTTCTTTTTCTTTTAATTTTTTAGATTTACTTTCAAATTTGTTATTTTTATTTTTAGGTTTATCATTATTTTTATATTTTAAAGGTTCAGATTTTCTCTTAATATCTTTATCCTTCTTAAGAGTGTCAATATGTGGTTTTTCATTCTTATCAATGTTTATAAGTATTTTTCTTTGTTTTAATTCATATATTAAGTTATCATATTTCTTCTTTAATTCTTCATACTTTTTTAGATTGTTAATATATGTATTTTCTATTTCTTCAAGATTTTTAAGCTCTTCTTTTTTAGCAATAAGTCTTTTCTGCGAGATGATAAGCAATTTATCCTGAGAATTTTTAATTTTTTTATCAATTTTTGGAATTTTAGCATTTAAAAAATCAATTTTCTCGTTAATTTCTTGAATTTTCATCTAAACCACATCTTCCCCGAAAAAGTATGTTAATACTATAAACAAGGAAATCAGGATTATGAAATATTTTTAAACACTTGTTTTAGCAAAACATTTTTTTCTTTTATTTCTAATTTCAATTATTAAATATAACTTCTAATATTCTACTATCCAATTATTCCAACTCTAACAATGGATATTTTAATAAAAATTGAAAATATTCCTTATAATATTTAATCTTAATGATAATATTAATTTTTCTAAATAATTAACTATTTATTAAAAAATTTAATTTTAATAAAAAAAATAAAAAAATATATAAATAAGAGTAACATTTCAACTGTAAATAATTAAAAAGTATTAAAAAAATAAAAATTATTTTTAAAAAAATTATCTTTTTAATTGTTGGTACTGCTTCTCAATATCATTTAAATGTTTTTTAAACACTTTTTTATAACCTTCACTTTCAGCTACACAACCTGCCTCATAAATTAACCTTATACCACTTCTTAAATCTCCATTATGATAGGTCAATCTGGCAGCGTGTTGTATTACATTATCACTAATAACATTATCATAAAAACCTAACCTGCAGCGATCCCTTAAAATATAATAAATATCTTCAGCTGAGTAATCATTGAAATATATTTCACGAGGTTGTAAGGATGAATGAACGGCAGGACTTAAAATTAGCTGCCTTCGACGATTAGTTATTGTTATAACACAAATTTTCGCGTGTTTTTTATTTTCATATGCTCGTATTAAGGAATATAAAGTTTTATTCAAGTCTGTACTACTTATATGATCATAATCATCAAGAGCTACCAACAAAATCTTATTATTTTTTATCAAATAGCTAATCACAGAATCATAAATATCAAATATGTTCAAACCATTCTTTTTACTTGGCTTTCCAATCAGCTCTTCATGAATCTTTGTGTAAATTCTATGCTCTGTACGATTCATATTACAGTTAACTAATACTGTTTCTATCATATCCCCATGTTTAGCTTTCATTATTTCAAAATATTTCATGACGGTGGTTGTTTTACCAGTAGCTACATTCCCAGTAAATTCCATGTTTAATGGTGTAAAATCATCGATTGGCTTATGTGAGAGCCAAGCTATTTGTTCCATTTGTTTGTCCCTGTATTTTACAACTTCAGGAGTGTAAGTATAATTAAACACCTCCTTATTTTGAAATATTGTTCCCTCTTCATCTATGATATCAAAAAAGTTTTTTTGAGACATTTTAAACACATCATGTTTTTAGAAATTAGCTATTAATGATGTGTTTTTAACTAATATTAATCAAGCTAAAGAGCATTTGAAAAATAAATGTATAATATTATTTTAAAAAATATTAATATTTTTAATAAATTTATATATGCCCTATTTGATGATTTATGACTTTTTTAATAATGATAGCATTAGCTAATGCTTGTAATAATTTAAAAAAAGTTTTTTAAAAGTAATAATTAGAAGAGGAGAATTAGTTTAATACGGTGAGGGGATTAAAAGAATCAACTCCTCTTCTATGTTATTACTTTCAGTGTTTTCAGTGAAAAAACAATAAATATAAAAAAACAATAGTTCTAATTAAAAATTTATTCTTACTAGTTAATATAGTTTATGTATTATATTACAGTTTGTCATGTCATGAATTAGAAAAGAAATTGTGTTATAACAAAATTTAATTTTTAATTAATTTAATAAAATAAGTCTATTTAATTGTTTATTTCATCAAATAGGATTAAATAATCCTATAATATCATATTATTCTTTTTTACTATTTGTTTTATTTGTTTTAAAAACATAATTTTTAAGAAAATGATGAATAAATTAAATGTTTGAGTGATAAGCAATGATGATTGCAAAATGTCCATATTGTGGAGCAGAAAATGAAATAAGCGATATTACTATATATTTTGCATGTTCTAACTGTAATAATATAATAAATAATGACAATAAGCTTCAAAAATATTATAGAGAAACACCGAAACAGAAAAAAGGGAAAAAAGATTCTACATATTATAGACAAACACTGAGAGAGAAAAAAGAGGAAGAAGACTTTAAATGGATTAAAGTGGTAGTAGCTATTTTAATAGGTTTGGTACTAGTTGTAGCTATCTTGTCTGGATTGGGGGTAATTTTATTTTGGATAATATTCATTTCACTTCTTGCAATAGTTAGTATAAATGCATATAGGAATGCTTAAGATAGACTTAAAAGACTATGAAATAGTAATCTGACTTTTTTCATATTTATTTATTTATTTTTTTTTTTTTTTTAAATTAAACAGTTATTTTTTCAAGTAAAATTATATTTTTATTATAATACCTTTTTTTTAAAACCAAATCATTAGCTACCATCCTTTTCCCATTCAATAGCTGTTTTTAGCATCATACCAAAGTCAGAATCTACAATTTTATCTGTTCCTAAGGTTTTTGAATGAGCATCTAACTCAGCTACAACATGATTATAACCTAAATTTCGAAGTGGTTCGACTAAACGGGGCCCGTCGGTCATAGCTATGGATTCAACATCTATATTTTCGATTTTAAAAGCATGAGGAACTCCAGCCACTACCAACAAATCAATATCTTTATCTTTTAAGAATTCTTCTGCTTCTTTTGCAGTTATTGGATATTCGTCTAATCCTCCAGTAATATGGTCAATAGCTATATTTTCACTACTTAAACATTTTTTAATATTTTGGGCATGGTTTTTTATTCTTGGAAGGCCAATATTTTCATTTAAATTAGCTATTATCATTGGTTTGCTTGATTTATTAGCTGAAGATGAATTATTAATGATTGAAGAGTAATCAACATTTAACACATCAGCAAAGAGATAGGCAGTTTCTTTTTTTGCATTTAAAACAAATGCAACTTTTTTCCCTGCTTTAATCTTTTCAATTATTAGCTTAGCTACTTTTTCTTTGCTATCTCCAAAGTTTGGTTTTATGTATTCTCCTTGGGCCATTCCCCGTGTTTTTTCAATTTCTGTAGCTAATTTAAGCATCTCAATTTGCCGGTCTCTTTCTTCTTCTGAGATAACATTATACTCACTAGCTACTTCTAAAACAGCTATTGCTCCTTCAGTATTATCTCCTTCTCCAAAACCTCCATGAGATTCTATTGGTAAAACAATTCCAGAGGTATCAACATTTTGGGCAGCTTCTTTTAAGTCTTCTCCAATGATCATACTTGCACAGGTTCCAACAATTCCCACAAGCTTAGGATGAAACATTTCACCTGCTTTTTTAAGGGTTTCTTCTAGTTTTTCACTGGCTCCAAAAATAAAGTCATTTTCGGCCATAGAGGTTGTTAAAACTCGAACACCATCACCTTCAAGAAGTCGACCTGTTCTAAAACAACATCCATGAGGACCGTGCATTATTATAACATCAGCGTTTAAATCTCTAAGTGTATAAAGTGAGGCAGCTATTGGGCTTGGTCTTGGGTGCATATTATCTCCATTAATAGAATAAAATTGTGTTTTTTTAAATTAAGTAATTTTTTATAAAATCATATTTTTATTTTTTAATAATAATTTTTTTTAAATTAAGTAATTTTTTAAATAAAATCATATTTTTTTTAATAATAATTTTTTTTAAATTAAGTA
>WRNS01000065.1 GCA_009776495.1 Methanobrevibacter sp.
CCTAAACCATCAACTAACATCTTGTCCATTCCTTTTGGACCAAGTGTTGTTCTTACAGTTTCAGCTAATACTTTACCAGCTAAAATATTTGTTCTTTGAGCATCTCTACCTAATAACCTATTGGTTCCTTCAGGTAAAACTAAAATTGGTTGTCCTGCACCTTGATTCATAATAATCACCTAACTTAATTTACAAATATATAAAAAAATATCTTTTTTATAAAAATTATCGAATTTTATATAAAAAAATCTATCGAAATTTTATATAAAAAAAATCTAAATTTAAAAATTTAGATAAGTTAATCTTTAGCTATTAATGAATTAAAAAGAAATCATACCTAATCAATTAATTAAGAAACAATTACATATAATAATTATAAAATTAATTATCATTCATGAGATTTCATTAATTTTAAAATTAATTCAAAATAAAAAAACTTGGTTCAATAGCATATTAACTTAAAAAACTTATACAATAACAGTGGGTTAAAGGTTATATAAATACTTTGTGGTTAATATTTTAGTATGATTATTTAGTTTTTAAAAGATTAAAAAACATCAATATAAAAGTTCAAATATTTTTTAAATGAATTAAAAATATTTATATCAAATAATAATATATTGAATTATCATCATATACTTTCAAACAAATAAGTGATTCAATGGGATTTATTGATTTAAGCCACGAATTAAAAAATGGAATGGGAGTTTTTCCTGGGGATTTAAAATTTCAATTAAGAAATACTAATGATATCCATAAAGATTATTCTTTATTTGAGTTAAAGGGAAATTTACATACAGGAACACATATCGATGCTCCATATCATTATATAGCTAATGGAAAAAAGGTTAAAAGCATAGCTCTGGAAAATCTTATAGGAAGATTGAAAGTTTTTGAAATCCCTCCTACAAATCCAAAGAAAGAAATAAATTTAGAAGATATAGCTAGTTTAAAAAAAATAGCTTCGAATAAATATTCTACTGTCCAAGATATCAAAAAGGACTTAGAAAAAATCATCATTTTAAAGACAAGTTGGTGCAATAATTGGGGTATGGAAAATTATTTTACAGATTATCCTTATATTTCAAAAGAATTAGCTAAGATCTTTGTGGAAAATAATATTTTGGGAATGGCCATAGATTCACCGAGTGTTGATTCTTTTGGTGAAAGTAAGATTCATAAAATTTTGCTTAAAAATGATATATGGATTGTTGAAAATTTAACTAACATGAATAAGATTAATGAAGGAGTATATAGAGGATTTTTTATTCCATTAAACATTGATGCCGAGGCATCGTTTATAAGGGCTTTTATAGAAATTCCATAGTATTGATTTAAAAAAAGTAGAAAAATATTTAAAAAAAGTAGAAAAATATTTAAAAAAAGTAGAAAAATATTTAAAAACTAAATCACTTATTAAAAAAAAAAAAGTAAAAAGTAAAAAACAGGATTAAAAATTATCCTCCGCCTTCAGCACCGCCAGAGACAATATTTATATCCTCAAAATCATCCTTTAAATCTTTAATGTTATCAATCGAATTATCATCCCGACGATTATCTCTTGAAGTCATAATAACGCTTTCATCCACCACTTCAACAAGACTTGAACAGTACCATAAAGGATTTTCATCTAATTTTAACCAACTTTCTTCATCTTCTTCCTTTATTTCAATAATTTTTCCAACTGTACCAGTTCCAGTATAACGAATAAAAGAACCTATTTCAATTTCTTTTCCTCTAGCATCTTTTATTGACATTAAAACACCTTATAAAACCAAAATAATTAGTTATATAATGATAAACAATATTTAAAGTAAAAATGTTCACTCTTCTTGAATAATAGTCCCACTTAATAAAACATAATCCCCTATACTTTTAATATTATCATAAGGAATAATTGTTTCATCATTTGAAAAAATATTCTTTTTTAAAGATACAACTATTTTCTCAATTTCCCCTGTTTCGTGATTAAATTCTAAATCATCAATCTTTCCAATGTTATTTGCATCAACATCTAAAACTTGCATCCCCAATAGCTTTTTAACTCTCATATAAAAACCTCATCAAATAAAATAAAAAAAATTAATTTATATTAAGATTATTTGTGATTAAAAATATATATAATTACTCATATTCTATTGAAAGATAAGTTAAATTAATAAAAAATAAAAATAAAATTATCTAATTAGATAAATAAAAAAAGATGATAAAAATTTATTATATGGTAAAAAATTTTAAAGATTAAAAAATTTAAGATTAAAAAAATTATTAAGATGATTAAAAATGGAAAAAATATCTATGAAAGAAGCCTGTAGATTAATAATTAACAATATTATAAAAGGTAAAATCGACTCTCGGCAGGATTTAGAAATAATTAAACGAAAAGTTTGTAGAGAGTATAATCTAGAAAAGTTTATGAGTAATATTGATATTTTAGAGTCTGCAACTAAGGATGAAAAAGAAATAGTAGCTAATGTATTGAGAAAAAAACCAACAAGAACTATTTCTGGAGTAGCTATTGTGGCTGTAATGTGTCATCCTCATGATTGTCCTCATGGTCGATGTTTTTATTGTCCTCTAAGTGATGTTGCTCCTCCTAGCTATACTGGGGAAGAACCTGCAGCACTAAGAGCTAGAATGTTTAATTTTCATCCATATATTCAAAGTTATAATAGGTTAAAACAACTCCATACTGTTGGACACCCTGTAGATAAAGCAGAATTAATTGTGATGGGGGGAACATTTCCGTCAAGAGATTCATCTTATCAAGAATGGTTTATTTCACAGTGTTTGAAGGCATTTGTAGATTTTGGAGTGAATTTAGAAGATATCAATTTAAACACCTCCTCACCAGTGAAAACCTATCCTCCAAATGACTATGTTTTATTAGAAGATATTCAACTAGCTAATGAAAGTGCAGAAGTCAGATGTATAGGAATGACCTTTGAAACACGTCCAGATTATTGTAAAATAGAAGATGTAAATAGAATGCTGAAAATGGGAGTTACAAGAGTTGAATTAGGAGTTCAAACAACTTATGACTTTGTTTACAGTAGGATGGAACGTGGTCATACTGTTAAAGATGTCATTGATGCAAATAGAATCTTAAGAGATTCTGGGATGAAAGTAGCTATGCACCTTATGCCTGGACTTTTACCAAATCCAGATATGGATCTGCGAATGTTTAAGCGTTTATTTAATGATGAATCATTTAAACCAGATATGTTAAAAATTTATCCTTGTCTTGTAACACATGGTAGCAAACTGTATGATTTATGGAAAAAAGGAAAATATGAACCTTACGATGATAGTGAAGCCATTGATTTAATTGTGAAAATTAAAAAAATACTTCCAAAATGGGTTAGAACCATGCGAATTCAAAGAGATATTCCTGCTAAGCTAATAGTAGCAGGGGTTAAAAAATCTAATCTAGGAGAGCTTGTATACAATAGATTAGAAGAAGAAAACATTAAATGTCAGTGCATAAGATGTAGAGAAATAGGGCACAATTTGAATAAATCCAAAAGATCCATATTAGAAATTGATGAATTTAAGCTATTTAAAGAAGAGTATATAGCTACCGGTGGAAAAGAATTTTTCCTCTCTTATGAAGATAAGAGGCAAGAATTATTAGCTGGATTTTTAAGATTGCGTTTTCCATCACCAAAAGCTCATAGAAAAGAAATTGATGATAAAACAGCTATTGTTAGAGAACTCCACGTTTATGGGAATATGCTCAAAATTGGTATTGAAGGAAAAACCCCAGGTCAGCATGTAGGTTTTGGTGAAAAATTACTATCACATGCAGAAAAAATAGCTAAAGATAGTGGAAAGACTAAGCTATTGATTACCAGTGGAATTGGAGCTCGTAATTACTATCGCAAGTTTGGATATGTAAAAGAAGGCCCTTATATGTTAAAAAAATTGGTTGAATAATAATTATTTTTGTAAAATTATAAAACAGGTGATAATATGGTACAAATTAAATCATCCTCTCAATTAGCTAATATAATAGATCATACCAATTTAAGTAATGTTGCGACAAAATCAGATATCGAACATCTTGTAAAACAAGCCAAACATTATGATTTTTATTCTGTAGTAGTAGCTCCTTACTATATTGAATATGTGAAAAGTCTTTTAAATTCTTGTTCTACTAAATTGTGTACTGTAGTAGGCTTTCCCTTTGGTTATGTTACTCCTAAAACAAAGAAAAAAGAAGCGAAAATAGCTATTCAAAAGGGAGTTCATGAGATAGACATGGTTATTAACATTAACGCTGTCAAATCAAAGGATTATGAAACTATAAGAGAAGAAATAGAAAAAGTTAGATCAGTAGCTGTAGACAAGGTACTTAAAGTCATTATTGAAGCAGAACTTCTTCAAAAAGAAGAAATAGTTAATGTTTGTAAAATAGCTAATGAGGTAGAAGCTGATTTTATTAAAACATCTACAGGAATGTCTGGACTCAGTCCAAAAATATCTAATATTAATCTTATTAAAAAAACTGTTCCTAATATGAAAATAAAAGCATCTGGTGGAATTAAAAATTATAAAATAGCTAAAAAATTAATAGCTGCTGGAGCAGATAGAATCGGCACTTCTTCTGGTGATTTAATCATGGAAGAGTATAAAAACAAAATTGAAAGTGATTAAGGGTATGATTTTAAAAAGAAAAAATAAAACACATTTGAAAAGTGATTAAGGGTATGATTTTTAAGAAAATATTGAAACAATAGCAAATATTGTTTTTTCACTTTATATAAGAAAAAATAATTAATTTTATTTTATTTAAAACATTTTTAAAATGCCGTGGGCCGGACTTGAACCAGCGACATCTAGATCTTCAGTCTAGCGTTCTCCCAACTGAACTACCACGGCAATGGGCCGAACGAGATTCGAACTCGTGATCACCTCCGTGTCAGGGAGGTATCATACCCCTAGACCACCGGCCCTATATCTTACTAAGATATAGTTTAAATAATATATAACCTTTTGCATTTTTTAAAAATAAATACGAAATTATTATCAATATCATTAATAGTAGCTATTAATAATTTAATAATCTTTGTTATTCTATTTCAAATATAATATACTAATAATTAAAATTAATAAATAATAATTAAAATAACATAATAATAATTAAAATTACATCATACTAATTAAAATTAATAAATAATAATAAAGATTACTTAATAATAATTAAAAAATAGCTAACAATTATTAAGTAAAAATTTAATTGAAAAATAATTTAAAGCATAATGATAAGATAATCCTAAAACAAAAAGATTATCCTTATTAGATTATGCAAAAATCGTGAAAACTAAAATACTGATCTTAGAGTATATCAATGACTAATATATCTAATAAAAAAAAGTAATAAAAAATAAAATTGGCCAGAATCGGCCAATAGTTATAAAACTTTTTATTTGATAGCTAATTTAATATCTTCAGCTTTCACAGTTTTCCTACCGGCATGACGAGCATAGTCAACAGCTTTTTTAGCTAATGCTTCACCTTGCTCTTCTAGTGCTTCAGCTAATGCAATTTTCGCGTCATCACTAATCCGTTGTGCACCAACATTTTTCAAGATACGACCTACTGGTGCAATTGGTAATTCACTCATTATTTCACCTCCAATTTATAATAGTACTATCTTATATATAAATGTATTGGTTTTTATCTATCTCAGTTATGTTTATTTCATTTAGAATCTAATCTACATTATGAATTTTATTATATAAAAATTTTTAGAGATTAGCTTATAATTCCAAGATTAATAATTAGTAAAATAAAAATTAACTTGTTGTGAAGACTTGAAAAAATCTTTTTAAAACTCATTTTTAAACAGTTGAATATGAAAATTATTAGCTATTTTTTATTTGATAGATTAAAAATAGTTTAATAATACTATTATTCCTGATTATCAAGCATTCATTCAAAATATTGTGAAAAAAAAGTAAAATAGAATAAATTTTAAGAAATTATGATAAAATGATTTTTAATGAACATTATTCATTTCTTTTATCGATAAAAAAAATAATTTTCATTTATTTTTATATTAATTAAATATAATTTAAATTTAATGAATTTTTCTAAAATAATATATAAAT
>WRNS01000066.1 GCA_009776495.1 Methanobrevibacter sp.
AAAAAAAAAAAAAAAAAAAAAAAAATGAAAGTATTAATCTTATTTACTATGAATTACAGGAGATAGAATGACTAACAATTTGAATTCAGTTGGAATGGAAAAAGGCCAACAATATGAAACAATTATAACAAGCAGAAATAATAATGAAGAAGAAAATGCCGCTCCCATTGGAATAATTTGTACAGAAAAAGATAAAATAATGTGTAAAATATTCAAAGGTAGTCATACCTTAAATAATATATCTGTAAAAAGAGAATTCACAGTGAACATCACTAACGATCCACTATTGTTTACTCTATCTACAATAGACAATCTTCCAAAAGAATATTTTGTTGAAAATTCTGAAATAGCTATTTTAAAAGATGCCGAAGCTTATGTAAAATGTAGGGTCACTGATATAAAAGAAGCAAATCATAAGGACCCGATTAGAAAAACAGCTATCGGGATTATTAAAGCAGATGTTGAAGAAATTGTAATAAAAAAAAAATGTGCAAAAGCAGCTAATAGAGGTTTTTATTCTTTAATCGAAACATTGGTGAATTTTACAAGAATCGATATGGTTGATGAGAAAAAACAGAAAAATTTTTTAGAAAGATTTAGAGAATCTAAAAGGATTATAAAGAAAGTAGGAAGTAGTGAAGAAAAAAAAGCTATTAAAATTCTTCAAAAAACTCTGGAAAGTAAAGGTTATGAAATATAGCTTGAATGGATTATGAAAAAAATTAGTTATCAATGATAAGGTTAATATGTGAAAATTTTTCAACATCGAACAAGCCTTTATCACTTAAACGCAGACTTGGAATAACTAAAAGAGCTAAAAATGATAAAGTCATAAAAGGAGACTCCATATTGCATCCAAAATCAAAAGCTATTTTATTAATTTCTTCAAGTTCATCTGAAACAGTAGCTGCCTCTTTATCACTCATTAATCCAGCTATTGGAAGTTTTAAAATTTTTTGAAATTCCCCATCCACAATAGATAATCCTCCTTTGTTTTCAGAAATTATGTTTACAGCTCTTGCCATATCCTCACTATTTGTTCCAAGAACAAGGATATTGTGAGAATCATGGGCTACACTAGAAGCAATAGCTCCTTTTTTAAGATTAAATCCTTTTACAAAAGCATTAGCCATATTATTTTTTCCATATCTTTCAACAACAGCAAAGTTCAAAATATCATTATTTAAATTAGCTTGAATAATTTGACCTTCAACATTTAATTCTGTTTTAAACTTTTTTGTAATAATTTCATTATTTACAACTTCGATAACATTAACAGTTACTAAATCAGATTTATTTTCAGTTTTTATCTCGAAATCACTAGCTATTTTCTTATTCAATTGAAAAGTATCTTTCAAAAAAGGTTTTTTAGCTTTGAAAAGTGTTTTTCTATCTTCAGCTACTAATTGCCCATGTATAAATGTTTTTTTAATGTTAAAATCATGAAAGTTGTCTATTAAAACAAAGTTAGCTATTTTACCTCTAGCTATTTCACCAGAATTAAGATTATAATGTTTAGCAGGATTGATTGTAACCATTTTAATAGCTTCAATTGGATCAATTCCTAAATCAATTGCTTTTTTAATCAAAATATTTAAATGGCCAAGTTTTAAATCCTTTGCGTCTTTATCATCACTTACTAAAAAATCAAAAATTGGTTTTTTTAATATTTCTTGATAGTCACCAGAAGAAATTGAAGTAAAAAAATCTTGCTTTGAAAAGAAATTGATTCTATCGTTAATATTAAAAAGAGCCTCCATATTTTTAGCAGAAGATCCTTCTCTAACCATGATTTTCATGCCAAGATCTTTTTTTACTATAGCTTCTTTAAAACTAACACTTTCATGATCTGTGGATACCTCCCACTCAATATATTTTTCCAAGTCCTCACCAGACAAGCCAGGAGCATGACCATCGATAGGTTTATTATATTTTTTTGCTATTTTTAATTTATTCATTAGCTCTTTTTCTTGGTTAATTACACCAACATAGTTCATTACTTCTCCTAAAGCTACAATTTCATCTTTTTTCATTAACTCGTCAATAGCTACACTATCGATGCAAGCTCCAGAAGTTTCAAAGCTAGTAGCTGGAACACATGAAGGAGCGGAAAAATAAAAATCAAAAGGAACTTCTTTCGCCTCTTCAATCATGAAATCAATCCCTTCTCTTCCAAGGACATTAGCTATTTCATGAGGATCAGCTATAATTGAAGTAGTTCCAAATGGAACCGCAGCTTTTGCAAAGTTAGAAGGAGTAAGAAGAGAACTTTCAATATGAATGTGGGCATCAATGAAACCTGGAACCAATATCCCCTCAAAATCTAATCTAGTATCTTCATTAAAATCATTTGATAATTGAATAACAGATTTAAAATATCCTTTTTCAACAGTGATTTCTGCAGGATATATTTCACTCCTTTTAACATCTAAAATTCTAGATTTAATTTTTTTTATTTCTTTATAAGTCATATTACCTATTCATAACAATTTCAAAGCTATAATTATTCCAATAATATATATTTTTTATAATTATATATTAAAAATAAAAATCTTTAAAAATTACCAACAAACAAAAACTAACAAACAAGAACTAACAAACAAGAACTAACAAACAAGAACTAACAAACTATAAAATTTTGCAAACTTTTCATCAAATGATTGGCACACTTTACGGCACAAGAAACACTCTATTCTTAGTTTACCTTTCACCTGTTTATAAGCTGTTTTTCGACATTCACTCTGTCCAAATAAGGAAGGATTGTCTAATGCTCCAGAGGGACATATTTCAACACATTTGTTACAATTATTACAAAGTGTGTATTGAACTTTCTTATCTGGAAGGAGATTTGCATCGGTGAGAACCGCACTAAACCAAAGGAGATTACCATATTGGGAGTTTGTAAGTAAATCATTTCGATTGATAACTCCAAGACCAGCAAACTCAGCAGCATGTTTCAGAGATATAAGTCCATGGAACCCCCTACCTTTAACATATCTGCCACTTTCGCCACCTATCACCTGTGTTTTGTATCCATCATTCTTGATTCGTTTTGCCACATTTTCTGCAACCTCATCCATTTTTTCAAGTAATTCATTTCGAATATTAGTATACTCAACTGAATTCTTGTCCATGGCTTCTTGGGGAAATGGAGCTCCTAAAACGATTACAGAAAGACATCCTTCTAATCTATCGGTGGGTTTAAAACCTTTTGGTGCAAGTTCAAAATCTTTAGAATTAGCTATACCCACTACACTTGCTCCAGCATCTAATCCATATTCTTTTATTATTTTGCTGTTTATCTCATCTGCCATTTAAGATTACTCCAAATCTTTTATTAAATTATAAGACGAAGTTTTCATTAGACGAAGTTTTCATTAGTTGTTTTTATTCCCCACTACATTTCCTTAATTTTTTTAAATTATTACTAATTAGTTCTATATTTAATTTTGCCTTTAGTTTAGTTTTACCTTTATAGTTTATTTATAGTTTAATCTATTTGAAAAAAATTAATTATCCCTCTAATGTATATAACTAAATAAACAGCAGAAATAATAAAAAAATTAAACTATCTATTCAAGTGTGCATATAATGTTGGTAAAAACGCGCCAATATCAGTGACAACACTTAAAACTTGAGCACTTCCCCTATCTGCTAGTTTTGTAACTGTAGCTGGATTGATGTCAACACAAATACTTTTTACTCTAGACGGAAGAATGTTTCCAGTAGCTATTGAATGAAGCATGGTAGCTATCATAATAACCATATCCACATCCTTTGCATATTCCCTCATTATCTCTTGAGCTTCAATAACATCAGTTATAACATCTGGAAGTGGTCCATCATCTCGAATAGACCCAGCTAATATAAATGGGACATTATTTTTAACACATTCATACATAATGCCTTTTTTTAAGATTCCATCTTCAACAGCTTCTTTTATAGATCCAGAACGATTTATAACATTGATTGCCCTCATATGATGAGTATGACCCCTGCTTACAACTTCACCTGTTTTTACACAAACTCCCAATGAGGTTCCATAAAGAGCATTTTCAATATCATGAGTAGCTAATGCATTTCCTGCAAAAATTACATCAATGAAACCATTTTTTATAAGTTCAGCCAATAAATCTGCAGAACCAGTATGAACAATAGCTGGTCCACCAACAATAGCTACTTTTCCACCTTTACCTTTGATTTCTTTTATTTCAGAAGCTATTTTTTCAATCATGCTCATTAATGGTTTTTCACTTGATACATCACTGTTCATAAATTCAAAAACACCTTGTTTACCTCTTGGTCTCTCAGGAGGACTTACTTTGATTCCTTCTCTCCCAACTACGATTAAGTCTCCTTTTTTAATTTTACCAATTGGTTTACAATATGCTTTAAAATTACCTTCATCTTCCTCAATGACAATCATACAATCCATTTCTATATCTTTTACAAGTAGCCAATCCCCATTTTTTAAAACATGTGTAACATGATTCGTAGTGGAATAAAAGTTTTCAGGAGCTACTTTATCTTTTAAGGAAGCCATTGTCGAGGCTTCTTTAATTTCAGATATTGATGCACCGATTTCACTTAACTCATCTAATATTTGATTTAATAAAGAAGGNGAATCTGCTGAAACAATTATTTTTGCTCTACTNACATCNGATTTTCGCTTTCCAANATTAAATTCCATTATTTTAAAATCCCCTCCTCTATCCATAATTATATCCAAAGTATTTGGAAGAATTAAAGAATCGATAATATGACCAGAAAGTATTATTTCTCTTTGATTCATAGATAAACCTCCTTACTTAGCAATATTTAGCTATTTTATTTATATTATTTTAAATTATATAAAAAATATTATTTATAGTTTTAGATATTTTATTTGTGATTATTTCCCATCGAACTTCAAAATAAGTTTGCAAAAATATAGAAAAAGTAGAGAAAATTAGTAAAATTGTACTAAACAATGTATAAAAAAAAAAAAAAGTCTTTACTGTAAATTCCTTATCCATCTAAGTATACTTACCTGACTAAAGTTAAAAAATCATAAATTATCTTAGCTGCAGTTACTGCACTGGAATCTCCAAGACTGTTGGTTGCTAGTTCCACTAAATCAAAACCAATTATATTCTTTTTAGCTAAAATTTCTAATAATATCTCTAAAGTATCTGGTGAAACTCCATTTGGCACAGGATTTCCAACTTCCCCTACATATGAAGGATCCAAAACATCAATATCTATACTTAAATAAATAGGTTCTTTATTAGCAATACTATTTAACTTATCCTCAATAGCTTGAAATCTTTCTTTAGTATCCTTTGAAGTGAAAATAGCTATGTTATCTTGTTTTAGAGTAAATTCTTTTTCTTCCACACTTCCAGACCTAATACCTATTTCTATAATTTCTTTTGGATTTAAATCATGGATTCTTTTCATCACAGTAGCATGAGAACATTTTTCACCTTGGTATTCATCCCTTAAATCCATATGAGCATCAAGATGAATAATTGTCATGTTTTCAAACTTATATTTATTAGCTAATGCTTTTATTGGAGCTATAGATATACTATGTTCTCCACCAATAATGATAGGTTTTAAATCAAAAGCAACTAAGTCATTGACAACCTCTTCAAGAATAGCTATAGTCTTTTTACAGTTTCCATGAACAACATTTACATCTCCAAAGTCATAAAAAGTAGTAGCTATATCTTTATTAAATTTAATATTATGTTTTTCAAAGCTATGAGATGCTTCTCTAACTGTTGTAGGTCCAAATCTAGATCCTGAACTATAAGAACTAGTACTATCAAATGGAACTCCGATTATTCCAAAGGAATTTTTTTCCACATTGTTTAAATCTTCTGTTTCTTGTGAAAAAGCAAATTTCCATGGTTTATATGTATTAAAAAGCATTTTATCAATAGATTTTAATAAAGATTAGAAAATTAAATCAAATAAAGATTATATAAAAAAATATTTCTAATAATTTAAAAAAAATAATTAAAAATTAAAATTTAATCAAATTATTAGAATTTTAATT
>WRNS01000067.1 GCA_009776495.1 Methanobrevibacter sp.
TATTTTTTTTTTTTTTTTTTTAAAAACTAAAATTTTTTTATATTTTCATTATAAATTTTTACAATTTATTCATATATTTTTTCTAAGTTCGTTAAATTATTATATAACGAAATTGATAATTTCATTTTTATTCATTATATCATTTTTTTATAAGGAAAGTGCAGAGGAATTAATGAGTTTGTATATTACTTACTTAAATTTTTATAAAAAAACTTTTAAATCAATTTTTGCTCTGCCAACATTGATTTCAAATAGAAAAATTTATATAAATTAATTTTATATTATAAAACATAGTTATGAATAGTTTTTATCAGATAAATGTTGAATAAATAAATAAAATCCTATATGCTTATGAGATGTCATTGTAATGATGTTAATATGAGATAATATGAAAATAAATCCCATATATCTTGATCTTGTAGATGGAAAGATAGATGGTGCTTATAAGTTTCCATTTTACTTTATATGCCATAGAATACCAGATCGAACCTTTAAAGTGGGGAAATATTATTTTCCTGTCTGTGCAAGATGTACAGGAATATACATTTCAGCATTCAGCTATTTTATCCTTGCAATGTTTGTTCCAATAGTCTATAGCATGGAACTAATCATATTGGCCACATTATTTATTATCCCTACTGCAATCGATGGAATATCTCAATTACTGAATAAAAGAAATAGTAACAATCATTTGAGATTTATAACAGGATTATTTGCAGGTTTAGGACTTGCAATAATAGCAAAAGCAATCAAATTCATCATAATTTATTAAAATGAATATGAGGTGTGATATTAAATGACGAATGGAGAAGAAGAAAAGAAAGAGGGAGAAGAAGTTTCAAATCAAGGAATCCCTGAAGCGCAACCAATCCCTGAAGCACAACAGGCTCCTGAAGTGCAACCTGCCCCTGAAGCACAACAGGCTCCTGAAGTGCAACCTGCCCCTGAAGCACAACAAGCTCCAGGTACAACTAAAAAAAAATCATCTAACACTATTTTAATAGTAGTAGCTGTTATTGCAGTATGTTGTATTGGAGCAGCTGTTGTCCTTTTTACTGGTGCAATTACATTTAGTGATTTCATGGGACCTACATACAATGAGGAAACAATTGGAGGACATGTATTTAAAATACCAACAGAGTTTAAAAAAGACTCTTCCAAAGCTGATAAAATTTATGAACAATTTATAAATGATGATAATCAATTTATTAGGATACAGAGCACTGGTCCAGAAACTGATCTTTATGATTTTGCACTTTGGCTTTCTCTAATACTTAATGGTGCTGAAGGTAAAAAGGTTAGTATTAATGGAACATCAGCNTATAGATTCAATGCTGTTGATACTGATGGTAGTGGACAATCATTATATNTNTATGCTGTTATTTTCGGTGGAGATTCTTATGTGATTTCNGTNAGTAAAAATATTCAAAATCCTGATGAGTTTGTAGCAAATGTGACAAATAGTGCTTAATTTATTCTTTTATGGATGAACATAGGAGTACAGCTATATTTTACAATAGTCAGAATTATTCCAAATTGGAAGGAATTTAGCAAAAATTTGCTATAATTCTCTTTTTTTTAAAGTATAGTAAAGTAAATCATTTATATTTGGTGGGAGGATATTAATTTATAGTTTTAAAACAGTTTTTACAACTAATTTTCATTTAAAAAAAAAAAACGATAATAATATTTAACAATAGCTATTTTTAGCTATCTTTTTGCAAATGAAATTATGATGAAAAAATAAATTTTTTAAATGTTTAAATTTAATAAACATTATTTAATTTATTAACTAAAAATAGCTAATTTCTCTCATTTAGTATAAATTTAACTATAGATAACTATTAAAACTTATAAAAACATTAAAATCTAGGAATATACTCAATTGTTGTTGTATGCTCTGCATAATACATATGAATTTTAAAATATCTTTATTTTAAATAATAAATTTTTTATAATAATATTTTATAAATTAAACAATATTCTACTGATTCTTTTAAATTTAAGTAAATTTAAATTTTTTGATTTTTTCATTAAATTTTTAAATAAATAATGACCTCTTTTTTATTATCTTAAAAAAATAAAAAATTTTTTAATCAAAGTTTTATTATGTATAATAGTTTAATATTATATCAATATTGAATATATTTTTAATAAAATATTGATTGGTATTTTTATCGTGATTGTTATGCGTATTGGATGGGCTATTACAGGAGCAGGACATTTACTTAGTGAAAGTGTTGAGATTTTAGAAGAATTAGCTAATAATCATGAAATTAGTGTGTTTCTATCTAATGCTGGAGAAGAAGTTTTAAAGATGTATGGACTTTATGAGAGAGTAGCTAGTTTAACGGGAGGATATTACAGAGAATTAGCTATTGATCGTGATTATAGCTTTAGCTATCCTGTATCTGGAAGATTTTCTCTTGGAAAATATGATTTATTGATAGTGTCCCCTACAACTTCAAACACCGTAGCTAAAATCGTTCATGGAATTTCGGACTCACTTGTAACGAATTTAGTAGCTCAATCTGGTAAAGGTAAAGTTAAAACATTGATTGTTCCTGTTGACATTGAATCAGGAGACGTTGAAACAGTTTTACCTTCGAAAATAGAACTTGATAAATGTGAGGCTTGTGAAATTTGTGAGGCTTCAAAATCTTGTCCTCACGGAGCAATAATCCCAAAAACAGAAATCAATCTTTTAAAATGTATTGGTTGTGGTGAATGTAAGGATGTTTGTCCATTTGATGCAATATCGACCGGAAAATTAGTAACTATTTATATGAGGGATGTTGATATTGAAAACACAAATAAATTGATTTCAATGGAAGGAATCACAGTTTTAAGCAATCCAAATGAAATTAAAAAACACATTATTTAATAGAATGTAAATATAAGGGGTTAAAATGAACAAAAAGAAAATGATAATATTAGCAATACTTTTTTTAGCTGTTGTAGGATTAGCATTAAACTCTGTCAGTGCAGCTGGTAAAACCTATAAGACAGGTAAACTTTATTTTAAATATAATGGAGATAAAAAAATTCCTCGTTCAGATTTTACTAAAAAAATAAATAATAGAAGTGAATTTTATGGATATTATAATTATCCTAATAACCTCGGGATGCAAGATCCTGCAAATTATATGAAGGTTGGAATTGAAGGGAAGATTATAGGAAAAAAATATTATAAACCTAATTATAAACCTACTAAAGTATACATTATGTTTAAAAAGACTGTGAAAGGTAAAACATATTATTCTTCAAAAACATTCACGAAATTTGTCAGTACTCTTGATAGGGGAGAGGATTATGCACGTCCTTATACTCCAAAGAATAATTATAAACCTTATTATGCTATATTTTATTATAAAAAAGTTTAACTACTAGCAAATTCTTTTTTTTTAAACTTTTATTTGATTTTTTGAAGTTAAAATTGGTTAATTTGTAGTTGAAGCATATTGTCAACAAGAAATTTTTATAAATTGTTTAGAAATTATTTACAATTTGTTTACAAATTGTTCACAAAGTTTACAATTACAAATTTTATTTATAAAATAATAATTTTGATGATTTTTAAAATTTTTTATTATCTTTAGTTTTACTTGTGTTCTTTTCAATAAATAGTTATAGTTTAATAAATAGAGTATTAATAGCTTTAAAAACATATTCAAGTAAAACAATTAGAATACATCAGTAAAATAAGCACTAAAACTTGGATTTATCGCTATTTTAAGAAATAAATATGGAAAAAATAGCTAATATTCAAGTAAAAGAAGAAATGATATAAAAAAAGTTTGTTGTTGTATTTAGAATAATCTTCAATTATAAAAATTTCCTACATTCTTCAAGAAATAATTCTGCTTTTTTTAAATCTTTTCTTGCTTTATCTTCTGTTGATTGAAAGGAAAAATCATAATCGGCATTTTCTCGATCTTCTTCTAACCTAGATAATATTTTACTAATTCTTTTATTAAAATTATCTTTGATGGTATATTCCAGACCAAACAGAGATATTGTTCCACTATGGGTTTTAGGATTCTTCCCTTTTTTAAGAAGTAAAGCTTTTGCACCATAGAAAACAGCGTAATAAGAACGGTTGATTGAGGACGAATAAAAACCATTTTCTAGATTAAGTTTAGCTGATTTCAATGCTTCTTCTGATTTTTGAAAAACTACGTATGTTTCATCCAATCATAACACCGTCTTTTTCTACATTAGAATAAAAAGAAAAGTTTTTATAAGTTTCATAATGTTCAATAGATCTTATTTTAACAGAAATACGCACCATAGTTTCAAGACGGATGTCCCAAGCTTTATCATAAACATCATCCTCAATTTTTAACTCATCATCCTCATTTTTAGTAATAATCAAAATATCTATGTCTGATTCATCTGTATCTTCTTCACGGGCTACAGATCCAAATAAAATAATTTTTTCAATTTCAGGATGATTCAGAGATTTAGCAAAGTCAATAGCTAATTTTTTTCTATCCACCATTTATATCATTTCCTTAAAGATTTTTTAGTTAATAATTATTATTATATCTTACCATTAACTAAGTGAAAAAATCTTATAGTTAGTGGATTATGGTTTTAAATTTTTAACAATTATAACTTTTCTTTAAATTAATATAAAAAAATAGATTATTATTATAATTTTAAAGCCAAAAAGAAGAAGATAGAAATTAATAAAAATAAATTAAATTACATCATTTTAGCTAATATTAGCTAATGTAGATAGGGGATATTATAAAATTAATAATTAAATTAAGAATTAATAAAAAATAAGCTATAAAAAGTAATATTTTTAAAAAATATTATAAATAAACAGGGAAATATTGATTTTAAGCATTTTAAAAAGGTATAATAAAAAAATAAAAAAAAATTAAATTTAATTAATTTATTCTTAGCAATGATTCAAAATTTTAAAGCACTTTTTTAATAGTTTCGGTAGCTATTTAATCTAGCAAAAGGTAAATTATTGATTTACTGCTACGGAATATTTATTTTAATATTTAAACTTTTTTTTTATTTTCAACCCTTCCATCGTTTCATTGTTTCAGTTCCATCGTTCATTAGCTCTACATAGTATTGTCGACCATTTTCAGTACCAAAACGGATTTTAAATGATGAATCTTTACTTGGCACTGCTGGAGTGAAAGTTTTTCCTCCATCCGTACTTCTTTGAGTTTGTTTTTTAGTCAGATAAAGGGTGTTTCCAGACAGTCGCCAGGACCCTGAAGTACCTATTGATAATCGTGACCCGACGGAGTCAAAAATTGATACACTACTGTAAGTTCCATCTGCGTCAAATGAATAAAATACTCCATTGCCAGATGAGTATAAGGATTTTCCAGTTATACTGTTAATGACAGAAGCACCAACTGCAACAGTAGACCATGCACCAACTAATTTCTTCTCTTCACTATTTAAAGTCCTTGAACTTCCTTTTTTCCAGTGGGCATACAGTGTAACACTTTTTGTAGGTTTAGTATTCACGCTAACTTTTTTCCCACCACTTTTTTTAGTGTACCATCCTTTAAAGGTATAACTTTTCCTTTTTGGTGTAGCTGGAAACTTTTTAATCTTAGCTCCTTTATTGATATTTTTAGCTACTTTTATTTTTGTGCCAACTTTACCACCATTGGCATTAAATGTTACTTTATATGTTGTAACTTTTTTATATTTAGCTTCAATCTGAATATTGCCATTATCTGTTGTGCCAGTCTGTTGTTCGCTGATAATAGCTGCGGTTACTGTTAGCATGGAAAACATTGAAATAGCTACAAACAGTAGTGCCAAAGCAATAATTCTTTTTGGATTTTTCATTATTTTTTCCCTCCTTCTTATTACTTGATAATCCATTTTTTTTGGTAATAAATATCAATTAATAGCTAATGAAAATAATTGAATATTATATTACCATGAATAATAGTTTTAAATCACTTATATTTAAATATTACCAATAAATATTTTTTAAAAGAAAAGACAA
>WRNS01000068.1 GCA_009776495.1 Methanobrevibacter sp.
TATAAATTAAATTATTAATTATTACTAAAATTATTATTATAAATTATTNCTATATAAATTTTTATTAATTATAAATTATATTATATTTCACGATTATTTTAGGAAAAATGAATAATATTTCAGTTTAAGATTTTTTTAGAGAATTTAACTCCACCTTCCCCAATTATCAAAATAATATCTTCATCATTAGCTATTTTTAATCCAAGTTCAATACCTTCTTTTACTTGATTTAGGTTAGCTCCCAATGTACCTTGTTTTTCACTGTTAGAGCTAGATTTAATATGTTTTACTTGTGAATTTATATATTTTGAAAATTTAAAAGCTGAATTTGAAACAGGAATTATTATATCTCCATAACTTAGAAGATTAGCTATTTTTAAATCTCCTTCTTCCCCACTTTCAGAAGATATTGTATTAATAATTATTAATTTCTGAGTATCATTTTTAGATCTTAGCACTGTTTCAATGATGGATTGTACCCCGGCAGGATTATGAGCATAATCTAAAATTATTTTTGGAGAATCATTTATAATTTCTCCTCGACCTGAAACGCCTTTAAATGAATTAATCCCTTTGATTATATTATCAAATTCGATTCCAAATAACCATGCTCCAGCAGCTGCAGCTAATGAATTATAGATGTTAGCAATTCCTCCATTTTTTAAAATTACTTCACCCTTGTTTTCATCTATTTTTAATGTATACTTTATTTGATTAAAATTTGTACAATTATTTGGATTATTGAATTCATTATCCTTGTTTTCACTATTAATATTTCCATTGCCTGTAGAATTTCCATTATCTGTAGATTCATTCTTATTATTAATATTATTATTAATACTATTATTTATATAGTTATCATCACTATATAAAGTTATATCCATTGCTTCAATATTTAGTTTAGGATTTTTAAAACCACAATCACAATGATAGTTACCTAAATGACCTAAATAATGTTTTGAATAAATTAATTCATTTTCACAAACTGGACAATATCTTATATCATCCATATCAGATATAGTCTTATAATTCAACAAATCAGACTGTAAATTTTTATTTAAATTATTATTTGATAGAGTCATTTTTTCAGGATTTATACCAAAGTATACAAGATCTTTGCTTTCGCTAGATTTTCCAAAATAGTTAACTAATGGATCGTCTCCATTTAATATTAAATTGTTTGCAATATCTACAATTTCTTTTTTACATTTTACATAATCTGAGAAACTGCCATTAGCTAGATGATCTTTTGAAATGTTGGTGATTAGTGCTGCATTAACATTAGAACTTTGAGCTGATGTTTTAATTTCATTTTTGTTTCCAAATGTCCCAATTTCCACAACAGCAACATCCCCATCTAATCTTGTTTGTAAACTAGGAATAAATTCTGTATTTCCTTGTATATCAAGACAATGCTCACATACTTTTAATTTTGATACTTTAAATATGTTTTTCAACATTTCCGTTGTTGTTGTTTTTCCATTTGTTCCAGTAATTCCAAAGACAAGTTTTTCAGGTTTGAAGTATTTTAAAATTTCTTCAACTCCTAATATTGGAACTTTATTTATGGACTTGAGATTTTCTATTAAGTTTTTATTATTCTTCAAACTTGGTGCTAAGAAAAATGAAGTGGCTTCTTTTAATAATTCTTCGTCATGTCCACCTAAATCAAGTTCTATCTTTTCATTTTCAAAGATATCTTTTAAAGGGGTATTTTCTACAGAATCTGAAATTGCAACATCCACGGCTTGACTTTTCAGCACTCGAGCAATTAAACTTCCTACAGTCCCACACCCTCCAATAACAACAACTTTTCCTGAAATAGAATTGTAAAACTCAATAGCTTCTTTAATATCATTTTTCACACTATCGTATGCATTTACAACCCCAGGACCAATATGTAATATTGTGTCATTGCCACTTGCTATTTTTAAAGCTTTAAAAATTGATTCACAAACATTTTCTGTAATATAACTTTCGCTGTCTCCAAAACCTTTTAAAACTTCAAGGGATGCATCAGGGTCTAAAATTTCTGTTGTTTCATTTTTACAGCTTGAGATAACTACATTAGCTGATTTAGACAATATTTTACCAATTTGATATTTGTTTCTTGAGGTTAAAGTGTCCGGATTGTCTAAACTCACAATCAAACGTCCAGGAACTTCTAATCCCTTAAATAATTTTTCCATACTTTCTGGATTGTGAGCTGCATCCATAAATAGGTTGATATTATTTATGGTATCAATTTTTTCAAATCTTCCTTTAACTCCTTTAAATTCAGCTATTCTTTCTATCGCATCTTCTAATTTAATATTTAAAATTAATAAAATTAATAGTGTAGCTAAAGAGTTTTCAACATTTACCAGTCCAGGAACATTTATTTCCACTTCTTTTTCAAAAGATTGTAAATATTTTCTTTCAAAGTCTTCACATTCACAATTAATTTTATTACAATTTCTACATAAGAGTGTAGGTATTTTTTTTGAACTTATTGTAAATTTAGAACCATTTATTCCATTTAACTCAATGTCTTTAGCTATAAAATCCAATTCTACTTGAGGATTATAATAAGTTTTATTTTCAAATACTATCTTTTGAGGGTTTCCAAGACCATAAACAATATAATCTGAGCGAAGAGTATTCTCTCTTGTGCTTATGATTGGATCATCACCATTTACAATCATTAAACCATTTTCTTTTACTAAATTATCTATAGCTATATTTCTCTCAATGTATTCTTCATATGAGTTAAATTCATCCATATGATCAGGAGTTAAATTTGTTAAAACACCAGCATCGAGTTCTAAACCTTCAGCCATTCTTATAGTTCCATGAGGTAATTCAAATATGCCTAAATCTTTTTTAAAATTAGTGTCTTTCTTTTCAATCACACCACTAACAACCATTTCAACTAAACCTTCAATAACCAACGAATCTTGAAGTGAAGAAAATGTCAGAGTATTATACATAGTTTCAAGTGCAAAACTAATCATATTAGTTGTAGTAGTTTTACCATCGGTTCCTGATACTCCAAACAGAGGTATTTTAATCAATGAATTTAAAATATTGCCTATATCTTTGGTTTCAATAATATTCAATTTATTTTCATTAGCTAATCTCATTATTTTTCGAATAAAATCCGCTGTTTTGGGGATGTTAGGTGATATGAATACATAATCAATTTCATTTAAAATGTTATAATCATGATTTCCAAGTTCAAAACTTATATCTCTTCTTTTCAATAGTTCAATTTTGTTTTGAGCTTTTTTAGGTAATTTATCCCAGGGTTTTATATCGGTAACAAATACTTTATTATTTAAAAAATTTAAAAGATTTGCCACAGGTCTACCAGCATTTCCTGCACCAACAACAAGTATTTTTTTATTTTTAATCACTTATATCCCCTAAAATTAATCTTCATGGTTAATGTCAAAGATTGATGAAAATTTTAATAATTAGCTAAATTTTTAAATATATTATTAATTATATTTTATATTATTTATTGAATATTGTTTATTAGTAAAATTTTATTAAAAACTATTAAACTTATTGATTATTATATTATCCATTTAAATATTTAAATTTAATATAATTATAATTAGAATTTATTTAATCGCATGATTTAGTAAGTAATTCCAATCTATTTTGAATATCAATAATAGTGTCTTGACCATTACCTCCAATTAAGATTGCTTCTTCATGGGAGTATTCAACAATAAGATTAATTATTTCTTTTATACTATTAGCTTTTTCTATTTTGCCTTTATAATTTAAATCTTTTAATCTTTCAATAGCTAGATCAATAGTATCTTCTAAACCTGGAAAAAGTACAATAACTTTAGGATTAGCTTTTGAAACTTCATTAAGAATATCTAAACGATGTTTTTCTGAAAATCGGGGTGTTCCAACAAATATTGCAAAGAATTCTTTCTCATCTAAGATATGTTTAATGGCATCAGAATTATCTGTTTTCCCAATATATACATCCGAATCATTTAATTCATATTTTTTTAACCTTCCATCCAAGCTTTCAAAACTTTTTAAAGAGTCATTTATAATTTTTTCATCAATTTTTAGGTATTTAGCCATTGAACTAGCTAATCCTGCATTTAATCTATTAAATTCACCAACCATCTTAATTTCCTCTGAAAATGCAGAATAACACAGGAATTTTTTAGCTACTTTTTTAAATTCTTCAATATCTTTTTCATTTTCATAAATAATAATATTTTTATTTTCAAAAAAATCCAATAATGAAAGTTTATAATTATCTATTGAGCCATGAAAATTAATATGGTCATTTCCAATATTTGTTAGTCCTAATAAATCTAAATCAAAACAATATTTACAGAAGTCCAATGTCATATCACATATTTCAACTATTATAAAATCAGAATTCTCTTTTTCTGCTTCCAGAATAATTTCACAATATCCTTGAAAACCTCCACCAGCATTACCACCAATGAGAACTTTTTTTCCAGCTTTTTCTAATATTTCTTTAAGCATAATAGAGCTAGTTGTTTTCCCGTTTGTTCCAGTGATTCCTATAGTGAAGATTTCTTTATGTTTTTTTAACTTGTTACATATAAGTTTTTCAGTTTTTCGCAGTTCATTAGCTATTTTCAAGTTCCAGAGACTAGGACTCAGTACAATGGCATCACAACTTTTAACAATATCTTTATCCATATATCCTAAATCTATAGAAATTTTATTGGAATTCATCGAAATTTTGTCCTTCTCAGTAGAGATAGTGGCATCTGCAATATAAAGTTTTAACTCTTCTAAATCTATATCTGTATTAGGATCTGTTGCATAAACATCCCAATGATGTTTTATTAAAGATTTGGAAGCTTTTTTTCCTTCTACACCTAATCCTATTACTGCAGCTTTCATTAAATCCCTCATAAAAGATTAAAATTTATAATCAAATTTTTTAAACAATTAATTTATTAATATTTCACTATATTTGTAAATATTATACAATTTTGTGAAAATTTTGTTATTTTTGATAATTTTAGCTATTTTAGATAATTTTTTCATTGTTTATTCGTATTAAAGTATATTTTGTTATTTTTATTATTTTATTATTAATATTTACTTGATTATTTTATATATAATCCTTTTTAAAAAATAATTATTGATTTTTACATTTTTATTTATTAAATAATTTATTTTTGATTGACTTATTTAACTATTATATAAATATTTATTATACAGATTAATTCATAAATTATTATATATAAAAACTTCATGAATTGGATTTAGAATTGGTTTGAAGGTAGTATTATGTTTGAAGAAGAAAAAGATGATAAAATCTATAATCTTTTGATAAGTAAAGGAATAGATGCAAATAGTGAATATTCTAAATTTGTGGAAAAATTATATTCAAAAAAAGATTTTTTATGGAAGGAATCTGTAGCTGGTCTTTATTCAAGCTTATCAGAAAAATTTTTTAGTAAAATTGATGTGATAATAATTTTATCAGGACTTTATAATAAAAATAAGGAAGATTTTGATAAGATTATTGAAGCAGCTATTAAATTTAATAAACCTATTGTTCTAGTAAAACCTCAAGGAATGGAAGAATTACCTGAAAATATTGAAAAGATAGCTACAGCTATTGTGGGTTGGAATGTTAACTGTATTATCGATACCTTAAAAGAAGCTACTGAAGATTTTTCAAAATAATATTTAATCGAAAAATATGGATTGAATTTTAAAAATATGCTTTTTATAGTTATAATATAAATTTTAAAATAAAAATATTAAAAATTATTAATCAACAAGATAATTTGTATGTAAATATTAATAAAAGAAATTTATTTATAAACGATTTTTTAAAAAATTTTAAAAATTATATAAAAATTTATAATAAAAAAAAGGTTTTAAAAAATTTTTAAAAAAAAATTTAAAATAAAATTTTAAAAATTATTAAAAATTTGTAAT
>WRNS01000069.1 GCA_009776495.1 Methanobrevibacter sp.
AATTTATTGATTTTAAAAAAAAAAACTTAAAATAAATTTAAATAATATATTGAAAATAGATTAATTAAATATAATTAATATCATTTTTTAACTCATCAGGTGAATTTATGAGAATAGTAGCTGCAATCGGTGGATCAATAATAATAAAAGGAAAGACTCATAAAAAATTTCAAGAGTACTCAAAAATTTTGGAAGAATTGTCTTACGAACATGAACTATTCGTGGTTGTAGGTGGGGGTCAACCTGCAAGAGAATATATAAAAATAGCTAGAGATCTTGGTTGTGGTGAAGCCAAATGCGATGATTTAGGAATTGAAGTGACTAGAATAAATGCAAAGTTACTAATTTTTGCACTGCAAGAGTTAGCATATCCAGATGTTCCCCATAATTTTCAAACAGCATTAGAATACTCTTCAAGTGGAAAAATAGTTGTTATGGGAGGAACAGAACCTGCACACAGTACCGATACTGTAGGAGCTATTTTAGCAGAATATGTTAAAGCAGATATATTTATAAACTTAACTTCTGTTGATGGAATGTATGATAAAGATCCAAATAAATACCCGGATGCTAACTTAATTGAAGAGATTACAGCTACTGAAATGTTAGAATTCATTAAAGAAAAAGAAGTTATAGCTGGAACTTATGAATTTTTTGATATGACTGCTATTCAAATGATCAAACGTTCTTCTCTTGAAACTGTAATAGCTAATGGCAATTATCCCGAAAATTTGATTAAAATAATCAATAAAGAAAAAATAGGAACTCGGATTATTTTTAAATAAATATTCAAACATAGAAATTTTAAATAATAAAAAAATTACTCATATTAATTTAAAAGATAAGATTATATAATATTATAAATTGATTGTTATTATGATAAATTTTCTTTAATTAAAAAAATTAAATAATTACAAATGAATTTATTAAAGGTGATTATATGACTGAGATACATAAACATTGTCCTGTTTGTGGTACCCCAATACCATTAAAAGAAAGTACTTGTTCTCAAAAGTGTCAAGATGTGATAGTTGAACAACAATCAAAGATAAGAAGAAGTAGAATAACTTTATTTATAGTTATGATTATATTTATAATTGTATTTGCATTTTTGATGTTTTTTTAGATAATATTAACGAAACAGGTATGATTTAATGTTATTATCCTCTACCAACACATTAGAAAATAAAGAAATCCTTATTTACCATGGACTAGTTACTGGAGAATCTTTAATAGGTTCCAATGTTTACAAAGATTTATTTTCAGGAGTCCGCGATGTTGTAGGTGGGCGAACATCTGCCTATGAAAATGAACTTCAAAAAGCAAGAGAGATAGCTTTGAATAGTATGGAGGATAAAGCTAAAGACTTAAACGCCAATGCAATTATTGGGTTAAAAATTTCATACAACAACCTTGGTGGGACAATGGGAAATACAATCCTTGTAACCACATATGGAACAGCTATTTCTTATAAAAAATAAATATTTTCATTTTTATCAAAATCTAGATTCAAAAAAGAAACACCTAAAATTTACATTACTTTTTTTTTAACTTGTTTCATACTTTCTAAAAATAATTGTGTAACAATGATTTTTACCGAATATAGAAAAAAAAGAATTAAAGATATTTCAATAGCTACATTTTGTATCATTATTGGAGCAATTTTTGGAATAATATCATTATTTCTTTTTTATTTTCTTAATTTAGCTATTTTTGGATTTAACATTGGTTTAATTTTATCCCCCTTAATAGCAGGATATGTTGAAACACTTTTAGCCTGGAAAATTTATAAAAAGACAACTGGAGCAGTTAGTGCATTTATATTGTTCATTGTAACAGTATTTTATGGATTCATTTATATAAATACTGGTTTAGGTTTTAATATTATAAGCATAGGAAGTGCAGCTATTATTTTGCAAGCAGCTATTCCCACATTAGTAAATTATTTTTTGATTGTGGTTATCCTAGGAATATTTTCCTATATCTTAGGAATCTTCAAAAGATTAATCAATCCCATAATCATCCTTTTAAAGAAATTGTATTTTAAACTGATTGGGAAAGAATACATTGATGAGAAGGGAATAATGGATTATAATGAAGAAAAAAGTAGAATAAATATCAATAAACTCGAAGTTTCTTTTTACAGCACCACCAAGCCAGGTAGAGAAATTGAAAAAATTATGGGAGTGTTTGAAGGTAAAATATTAATAAAGAGCCAAAAAAAGCTGTTTAGTAGCAATTCCCTCGAAAAAAAAGATATTTTACTCGCAAATATCAAAAAAGCCAGACAACAGGCCCTAATAAATTTAAATGAAATCGCGAAAGAAGAGGGGTGTGATGCCATAATAGATTTAGCTATTGAGTTTGACACATTAGGTGGCTTAACAGAAGATAATATTCATATTGTTGCTCGTGGAACTGGTGTCAAGCTTAAAGAAATAGGTTAATTAAATTAACCCATATTTTTCATTTTACAAAATAGTGAATAATTATTTATTTATTTTTTTATTTTTTTTATTCTTTAATCTTTAGCAACTTTTTTTTAAAATTAAATAATTTTATAGATTATCATTTAATTTATCTATTAAATCACTATTGGAATTGGATTACACAATTATTATTATTCTTTAAGATTTTACAGTAATATTTTCTACTTATTTTAGTAATAAACTGAATAACAAAAAAAATTAATCAGAAGAGTTATATATAAGGAATATTACAATAGTATATTATTAAATTATATTGCTATAGAATTGTTGGAATGGATATTTTTTATTTGATAAAAAAAGTTTTAAAACTATTATACTATTTAACTAAGTTTTAAAAAATCCAACTAGAATTTTCTTTTATCGAATAAATATCTTGGATGATTTTAGTAATAATAAACAGATAAACAAAAAATTATCATCGGATAAACAAATGAACTTTAATAAGTTCTTATTATGATGATTTTAATTGAATCTTATCATGGCGGAAGGATAAAAAAAGAAAAAAATTGGTGAATAAATGAAGGCAAAGAATTTTAAAAGAATATGGTTTTTGGCATTATCATTGATTGTAGTACTAGTCAGTATGCAAGCTTGTTTTGCAGCGAATGTAACTATAAACAATGGAACAACAATACTCACAGGCATATCTGGAACTGGTAATGGGGATACCCTATTTCTTAATCCAGGAACTTACAATAAAATCAATGACTCTAATATAACTATAAATCAGAATATTACAATTCAAGGAAATGGTGCGATTGGTAGTGTTACTATTGATGGACGTGGAGAAAAATTCATGTTCGAGATGGAAAGCGACATTAATGTAATATTCGTAAATATTGTATTTATAAATAAGTTTTCAGATGATTCAATGGCAACAATATTTAATGACTATGCTAGCACTACAATGACATTCATAAACTGTACTTTCACAAATAATACAGGTACAGTAGGCAGTCCAAGTGGGGATGCTTTTGTAATTTATAATGCTAATGGTAACTTAACCATAATTAACTCCAATTTCACCAATAACAAGGGTTATAATATAGCTCCTATCACAAATCGTGAAGGTAACATGACTATAAGAAACTCCATTTTCACCAATAACACAGGACAACTTGGTGGTGCTATCCGTAATTATGGAGGAATACCTAATCATGAAGTTATTATAATTAACTCCACTTTCACCAATAACACTGCAAAATATGGTGGTGCTATCAATAATGATGGAGGTAACTTAAGTTCAACTAGCTGTATTTTTATTGAAAACACTGCAACTGAAAATGGTGATGTTATTTACAATCAAAATGGTGATGTTTTAGTTAACTTTTCAGTTTTCTTTAATAAACAATTAAATAGTCATGTAGCATTTTCTAGTAATGGTATGGTTTTTTTAAATGACAACTTTTATTTTTGGGTTAATCCCGATTTGACTAATATGACTGGACTTATAAATAAACTTGCTTATCAAAATACTGATGTGAAAGGTTTTTATTATTTAAATATCACCAATAACACCGTTTTATATGTAGGTGACATTTTTGATATCAAATCAGCGCTTCAGCATAATAATAACCTGAATACCAATAATCTTCCTAATATAAACATTGCTTTACTGTTCAATGGTTTAAAAATAAATGAATTTAATTATAAAGCGGAAACTAGTAATCAGCTATTAGTAAGTAATTTAAATAATATAGTTACTTATGCATTTGATGGAAATACTATATACCAATTGCCTGTAAATGTTATCAATAGAATTAATCAACCTAACAATAACACCACTACTAATAACACTACTACTACTAACAATGGCAGTAGTACTAACAAGAATATTACAAATGGTAACACTACTAACAACAATATTACAGATGGCAACATTACAAGTAACAATGGTACTCCTAATGATAGCATGAAAAACAATGGTAATGTTACTGATAACAATAACAATCCAACACCTGATAATGTGATTATGAAAAAAACAGGATTACCAATCTTTGGATTGTTAATAATTTTGCTAGGATTCTCTACTACGGTTTTCCGAAGAAGACGAACCTAAATCATTTTAAAAGAGAGTAAAAAAAAAAAACTCTCTTCTTTAAATTTTCTTTATAATTTTAATAATAAGTTTTAACTATTTTTTTTGAAATAATGATTCAAGTATTTAAAAAACTTTAAAAAAAAAATTTAATTTTATAATATTTTTATTTTTACAATTAATTATCTTAATTTTTAAAAATTAACTTAAATAATTTTTCAAAACATATGACTAATTTTTCAAAAAAGAAAAAAAGAAAAAAATTCTACTTTTTTTCAAAAATAGATTTAGAAATCTTTATTTAGAAATCTTTTACAATAAAAAAAACAATGGATCTATTCCTAAGATTTTAAATCCGAAATACAATATTAAAATAGCTAAAATCAATTCTAATTTCCTTTCAGGGATTTGATAAGTTAATTTGGCGCCGATAAAAGCAAAAGGTATAGAAAAAATAGCTATTGCCCCGAAATTAACTAAACTGATATATCCAACAGAATAAGGAAATGAATTTACTCCTAATCCTGTAATAATATATGAAACTGCTCCACCTATTGCAGTTAATAAAATAAAAACAGAAGAAATTCCAATAGATTCTCTCATAGAAAAACCTAATAAAAATATAAGAGAAGGAATCAAAAAGATTCCTCCTCCAAGACCTAGTAATCCTGATAAAAATCCGATGAACAGTCCAAAAAAGCCAGCATACCCTAAATTAAGCTTATTTTTACTTTCATTTTCTGGAATTTTGTTAAATATAATGTAAATAGCTATTATTATCAAAAAAATTCCTAAAATAGCTCCTAAAATATTTGCTGGAATCTTTGCTGAAGTAATTCCTCCAAAAATACCACCAATCATCCCAAAAATACCGACAAACATTCCTGGTTTTAATATCTGATTTAATTTACCATGATGAGTGTAAATTCCAGCAAGAGAGGTTGGAATAATAATAGCTAAGCTTGTCCCGAACGAAATCCTTAAAGCTAAATCAGTATCTATCCCAATGGAAGATAAGAGAAAAAATTGTAAGGGAACCATTAAAAAACCTCCTCCAATTCCAAGTAGACCTGATAAAATACCACAAAATATTCCAATAATGATTAAAACCAAGATATATTCTATTGAAAAAATCAAACCACATCCAGCTAATGTTTGTAATTAATTTGTAATTAAAATATTAAACTACTTTTAATTAATTAAAAAATCATTTAAAAATTTAAAAGAATTACAACAATAATTTAAATTAATAAAAAAATCATTTAAAAATTTAAAAGAATTACAACAATAATTTAAATTAATAAAAAAATCATTTAAAAATTTAAAAGAATTATAATAATTATTTAAATTATTTA